>NZ_JBHTML010000030.1:0-28585 GCF_042679445.1 Arthrobacter sp. GCM10027362 | reverse complement strand
GGCGTGCTCCACGATCGGCGCGAGCACGCCGTCGAAATCCAGCGCCACCAGCAGCCGCTCGGTGCGGGCCAGCTCCGCCAGCGCGGCGCGCAGGCCGGGACCGGGCAGGGACTCAGCCACGCCCGGCCCCCAGCGCACGCAGGAAGGACTGGGACCAGTGCTCGACGTCGTTCTGCAGGATCTGCCGGCGCATCAGGCGCATCCGGCGCCCGGCCTCCGTCCTGGGCAGGTTGAGGGCCTGCAGGATGCGCTCCTTGAGCCCGTCGATATCGTGCGGATTGACCAGGATGGCCTGCCGCAGGTGGTCCGAGGCACCGGTGAATTCGCTCAGCACCAGGGCCCCGTCCGCCCCGGTACGCGCGGCCACATATTCCTTGGCCACCAGGTTCATGCCGTCGCGCAGCGCGGTGACCAGCATGACGTCGGCGGCCAGGTAGAGCGCCACCATTTCCTCGATGGGGTAGCTGTGGTGCAGGTAGCGGATGGCCGTCTTGCCCAGGGTGTCGAAGGTGCCGTTGATGCGCCCGACCGCGGCCTCGATCTCGTCGCGCAGCAGGCGGTAGGATTCCACGCGCTCGCGGCTGGGGCTCGCCACCTGGATCAGCACCGTGTCCTCCACCTGGAGCTTGCCGTCCTCGAGGAGCTCGCCGTAGGCCTTGATCCGGTGGCCGATGCCCTTGGTGTAGTCCAGCCGGTCCACGCCCAGCAGGATCGTCCGGTTGCCCACTTCCTCGCGGATCTGGCGGGAGCGTTCGATCACGTCCGGCCGGCGGGCCAGCTCGTTGAGGCGGGCCACGTCGATGGAGATGGGGAAGGTGTCCGCGTGGCATTCGCGCCGGCCGCCCTCCTCGTGGAGTTCGACATAGTGCTGCTTGATGATGCTCCCGGTGTAGCGGCGGACGGCGCGCAGGAAGTTGCTGGTGTCGCTGGCCCGCTGGAAGCCCACCAGGTCCGCGCCCAGCAGGCCCTCCAGCACCTGGCGGCGCCACGGCAGCTGGGCGAAGATTTCCACCGGCGGAAACGGAATGTGGTTGAAGAAGCCGATGCGCAGGTCCGGGCGCAGGTCCCGCAGCATGCGGGGCACCAGCTGCAGCTGGTAGTCCTGCACCCACACCGTGGCCCCCTCCGCGGCAATGTCGGCGGTGGCCTCGGCGAAGCGCCGGTTGACCGCCTTGTAGGCGTCCCACCAGGCACGGTGGAACTCCGGCGGGGCAATCACGTCGTGGTAGAGCGGCCACAGCGTGGCATTGGAGAAACCCTCGTAGTAGAGTTCCACCTCGTCCTCGCTCAGCGGCACCGGCACCAGGTAGGTGTCCTCGTGCTCGAACGGCTCCACCGTCTCGTCCGGGGCCCCGTGCCAGCCGACCCAGGCACCCTCCGAACTGCTCATCACCGGGGCCAGGGCCGTCACCAGCCCGCCGGGCGAGCGGCGCCAGCCCTCGCCGTCGGCCACCCGGTCCACCGGCAGGCGGTTCGAGACCACAATGAAGTCGTAGTTCCCATAGTTGCCGTCGCCCACGTAACCTCCAGAACGCTGTTGAAGACTTGTTACGACTCTATCGGGAAGGGAAACAAAGCGGGGGACCGGGACGTTCTTAACCCTTGGAGCCAGGACCGGCACCGGCCCGGGGCCGGCGCTTCACCTAGACTGGTCACGTCCGGCCCCTGCCGGACCGGCACGAGAGCGAAAGACAAGAGGACCAATGGCACAGAACGCCCCCAGAGCCACCAAAGCGGAGCGCACCGCCGCCGCCCGCGAGAAGGCGCGGCAGATGCGCGAAGCGCAGCAGCGCCGGGAGAAGCGCAATTCCCTGCTGCTGCGCTGGGGCATTGTGGGTGCCGTGGTGGCCATCATCGTCGTCGTGGCCCTGATTGTCGTCTCGGGCAACCGCGGCAGCATCCCCGACGCGGGACCGGCTCCGCAGCACGGCAACGTCAACGGCGGCTTTGTGCTGACCAAGGACGGCCTGCAGGACACCCAGGCCCACACCGTGGATGTGGGCAAGATCCCCGCCCCGGCCGCCACCGGCTCGGACGGCAGCATTGTGCCGGCCGGCGTCAAGGCCGCGGCCAAGGGCCAGCCGGCGCAGATCGTGGTGTACGCGGACATGGGCTGCCCGATCTGCAAGGACTTCGAGGCACAGTACTCCGGGTACCTGAACGGCCTGGTAGAGAGCGGCAAGGCCACCGTGGAGTACCGCCTGGCCACCTTCCTGGACCGCGTCTCCACCACCAACTACTCCTCCCGCGCGGCCAACGCGATGGCCTGCGTGGCAGACGAGAAGCCCGAGGCCTTCAACACCTACCTGACCCAGCTGTTCGCCCAGCAGCCGGAAGAGGGCGGCCCGGGCCTGGACAACGCCACCCTGGCCAGGATCGCCGAATCCGCGGGTGCGCCCGGCGTGTCCTCCTGCATTGAGGACGGCAAGTTCCGCCCGTGGGCGAAGTTCACCAACGAGACCTTCAACAAGTACCAGGTGGGCGGCACCCCCACCGTCTACGTCCAGGGCAAGTTGTGGGACGGCGCCAAGCAGCCCGACTTCAAGGCCTTCGCCGACGCCGCGATCAAGGGCTGACAGCCGGCACGACGGCGGACGCCGGGGCGCCGCCCGGCGGGGCGGCCGGCGGAGCGGGAAATGTTTTCCTGATCCGCCGGCCGTCGGTTAGGCTTTTGTAGCCGGGAACGTTGGTTTCCAGGCACGCCTCCTTAGCTCAGTTGGCCAGAGCACCTGTCTTGTAAACAGGGGGTCGCCGGTTCGAATCCGGCAGGGGGCTCCAAGTAAACAAAGGGAAGCCGGGGTGAATGGCCCGACTTCCCTTTGTTTGTTCCCCCTATGATTCCCCCTATCCAGCCCGACTTTTGCCAGTCGACGGGAGAAGAGTGGGCCGGATCAACAAGTCTCCCGTCCCCGGCGGAGCTTCCACCGGTACCGCGCAAACGCGCTGGAAAGGGCTGCCCGGATGGGGTTGCTCATGGCGCAGTCATCGCTCATGGGTGCAGCCATTAGCGACCCGCTGGTTCGCAGCCGCGGGAGCAGATGTGGTGGGGAGAGTTACTGCGGGAACCATCGGTCTCGCAACGACTCGATCTGCCTTACCGTCTCATTGAGACAGGCAGCATGTCCGATCAGAGCACTGACGGTTTGGACCGACGCTCGACTACTTACCTCGTCACGATCAGGCGGAAAGCGCCGTCCAAGGCCGAATTGCGGAGGCAGAAGACTGGGAATCTTATCCGTACGTGGTTCATGTCCTGTCTGGGGTACCGTAAGAATCCAGCGTGACTTCGGGCTACACCGAGCCTGTTTCACTTAACGGGCCACAGTGGTCGGAACAATTTGAAGCGGAATTGGAGCAGAGATTCGTTGAACGTGCCCGAGTCACTGGTAGTTGCGAGCACTCATGCTAAACCAAAGCGGCTTGAATCGGCTGGAACAGGCAGGTCTGGCGTCCATGCTGTAGGGCTAGTCATGGAGCGGGAACTGGATTGGATTTTCCGGGAGCAGCCTGACAATGACTATGGCATCGACGCTCACATGGAAGTCGTTGAGGACGAGACCGTGACGGGCAAACTCCTCGCCCTTCAACTGAAGAGCAGTAAGAATCAGTGGAAGAAGCGTAAGCAGTCCGACGGTTGGTGGTTCTATCCCAAAGCGTCGCACGTCAATTACTGGCTTGACCACTCGCTTCCGGTTGCCGTGGTGCTCTACGACAAGCATTCCAACACTGCGTACTGGCAAGCGGTCAATCAGAAGACTCTCTCCAAGACAAAGCCGCGAAAGAAGAAGAACGGTGTCGAAGAGCCCAAGTGGCGCATCTTCGTCCCAGAGGCGCAGGTAGTCGGTCCGGAGTCAAGGGAGACCCTCGCCCGGCTGGCCGAGGGTGATCCGTACATGCTCCGGTTACGGCAGCTTCGCCTCGCGCTGCCGTGGATGGAACTCCTGCGGGCGGGACGACGAATCCTCTTCGACGTGGAAGAAGCGATCAACAAAACCTCTGGACGCGGCTCCATCATGCTTAGGTCCGTCAACGATGCTAACGAAGACTCGCACGATCTAGGTGAATGGACAGTGCTTCTTGGGTTGAGGTCATACCGGGATGTACTTCCGGCACTGGTTCCGTGGGGAGAGGTCGGCATTCACCAAGAGACGTACGACGACGCGGAATATGACCAGTATTACGAAGAGTGCGTCACCTACGATGAAGAGGACAAGTTCTTCAGCATGGAGTTCGACGAGTGGCGCGATCTCTACCGCTCCGATGAACTGCGACCATTTGAGGAGAGCGGTGGCGGAGAAGTGGCGCGCTGGCGGTTGGAGATCACGTTGAACAATCTGGGCGAAGCTTTTCTCTGTATTGACGAGTTTGCCAAGGGAGATAGCTTGTTTCTGCACCCGCCCCTGCACGCCTGATCTGGGCTTGCTGTCGTAAAGCGGCAACTTGTCTCGTAGTTCCATGGGGAAGGATTCCCGGACACGAGTTTGATACAGGCATCGACATGGCACACTTCCCGATCCTTGAGGTTCTTGCAACAGGGATGAGATTTTGATTCGTGCGTCTCAAAAACGACGGTTATAGGGACGCTGCTCCCGGATTACTGTCAGCGTCTCAGAACCCGTCCCGGAAGCCCGCCGTCTCATTAGCTAATTCTTTATGAGTTCTGATACGCTCCCGGCATGACAACCACCTTGATTGGCTACTCTAGGGTGAGCACCAAGACGGATCAGCGCCTCGACCTCCAGACGGACGCGCTCACCACTGCCGGTTGCCGGAAGATTTTCAGCGACGTCATCAGCGGGTCCACCACCTCCCGCCCCCAGCTCGACGCTTGCTTGGACTACCTCCGCGAAGGCGACACGCTCGTTGTCTGGAAGCTCGACCGACTCGGCCGCAGCCTCCGGCATCTGCTGGAGATCATCGACGAACTGCGCGCCAAAGGCATCGGCTTCAAGAGCCTGTCCGACGGCATCGACACGACCACGGCCAGCGGCAAGATGATGTTCTCCGTCATGGGCGCCTTCGCCGAATTCGAACGGGACCTCATCAAGGAACGCACGAACTCCGGTCTTCAGGCAGCCCGCGACAGGGGGCGGCTCGGAGGGCGCCCCGCCGTGATCACCGAGGAGCTCGCACAGCGGATCAGTTCGCTCCGTGACGAAGGTAAGTCGCCCACGGCCATAGCTAAGGAGCTGGAGATCGGTCGCGCCACCGTCTACCGGCACCTCAAGCAGCAACCAGCGGCCGTCTAGCCATGGACATGCAGCCCTACATCGACGCCGCACTGGCAGGAGATTGGGTCGCACAGGTCACCGTCGTCACCCGCCCCGACCTCGACCCGGACCTCCTCGCCCACCTCATGGCCCAGCCCGACCTCGACAAGCAGGTCCAGCTCGCCATTGCCGAGCGTCGCGACATCGGCACCGAGGTACTGGGATGGGCAGCAGGCAGCGACAGCGGGGTCGTACTGCATCGGGTCATCGTGCACACCACCAGCCCGCTACACCTCGTCCGCGCCATCCGGTACCGGGCAGAGGCACAGGAGCGTCCAGTCTGGGACGCGCTGGCCGAGCATGCTGACAGAGTGCTTGCACGGCGGGATCGGGAAGAGGTTTAGAGCCCCACCTCAGTTGATCAAAGGCGGATCGGCGGACATCAGGAATCACGTCGCTGCCCCAGACCACTTTCTGGTCAGGGTGCTCTCTTTTCTCGTGAGTCACGATCTTGGTATCTACTGCCAAGTCCACGCGATGTTTGATGACTCGACCTTCACCTTGACGAAGGTGAAGGTGCGCCCCGGATAGGATCAGAGGCAGAATCTGGCGGGCCTACATACGGAGCACGGCACCACATATGACGATTGTCACCAACGGCATTGCAATTCATTTGACCCAGCAGCAGTTGGAGAACCGGTTGCTCGCGGCCGCGAACTCCCTCCGTGGTCCTGTCGATCCGGCGGACTTCAAGTCCTATGTGTTCCCCATTCTGTTCTTCAAATGGATTTCCGACTCATGGGACTATGAGCACGAGCGGGCTCTTGAGGATTACGGTGACGATCTCACCATCGAGATTGAGAATGAGGACTACCACCCGTTTGTCATTCCGGACGGATGCCATTGGAAGGACGTTCACGAAACGACGACTCTCGTCGGTGTCAAGCTCAACGACGCGCTGCTTCGGCTTCAGAACGCCAATCCTGATTCACTGACCGGTATCTTCGGCGACGTGAACTGGGCAAACACCGACCGCCTGCCGGAGGTCGCGCTCAACAACCTTCTGGACGTCTTCCACCCGCTGACCCTGAACCGGGCGAGCGTACCCGGCGACATGCTCGGTGCTGCGTACGAATACCTGCTGAGGGAGTTCGCTGACGCGAGCGGAAAGAAGGCGGGGGAATTCTTCACCCCGCGCGAGGTCGTGCACCTACTGGTGAAGATTCTCGACCCCAAGCCCGGAGACTCAATTGTCGACCCCGCCTGCGGTTCGGGCGGAATGCTGGTCGAGACCGTCAACGCCGTCCGCCAGCACGGGGGTGACCCGCGCACCTTGCGCCTACACGGGCAGGAGATCAACCTGACCACCTCGGCGATTGCCAAGATGAACCTGTACCTGCACAACCTTGAGGACTTCAAGATCGTGCGCGGTGACACCTTCCGTGACCCGAAGCTGCTGGACGGCGATCAGCTCCAGAAGTTCGACATGGTGATTACGAATCCGCCGTTCTCGCTCCAGAACTGGGGCGCAGAGGCGTGGCACAATGATCCGTACAAGCGGTCTTTCTGCGGAGTGCCCCCGGCAAAGAACGGCGACTTCGCATGGATTCAGCACATGATCGCGTCCATGAAGAAGGACACGGGGCGCGTGGGCGTCGTCATGCCTCACGGCGTGTTGTTCCGGGGAGGCAAGGAAGCCGCGATCCGCAAGTGCATTCTGGAGCAGGACCTGCTCGAAGCAGTAATCTCACTGCCGAACAACCTGTTCTACTCCACCTCCATCCCTGTGTGCCTCCTGATTTTCCGAAACCAGAAGTCCACCGAACGTGCTAAGCACGTGCTGTTTGTTGACGCGACCGATCGATTCCAGCCGGGCAAGAACCGCAACACCATGTCTGAAGACGACATCGTTGCCATCGATACCGCCTACAAGGCTGGTATCGATCCGGATGGCGAGGGTGGTGTGAACCTGCGGCTGGTGCCCCTGTCGGAAATTGCGGAGAACGGGTACGACCTCAATGTTGGACGGTATGTACGCGCGGAAGCCGCTGAAGAAGTTGACGTTATCGCCGCGATTGCCGCGATGAAGGAGTCACAGGCATCGTTGAAGGCTGCCGAGGAACTGCTGAACGAACGACTGAAGGCGGCTGGTTTCGATGCATGAGGGATGGGCAAAGCACAATCTCGGCGAAGTATCCGAGGTACTGCGACGCGGAATCACTCCGAAGTATGTGGACTCTTTGGATACAGACTCCATCGTGGTGCTGAACCAAAAGTGCATTCGTGACGGAAAAGTCGACCTTAGTTTGGCGCGTGTCACGAAGCGGGTCCCCGCTCTGAAGGAGGATCGAATTCTCAAGCGGGGTGACATCTTAATCAACTCAACAGGTCGAGGGACTCTTGGACGAACAGCACGATGGAACCAAGACATTGAGGCGACTGTAGACAGTCACGTCACCATCCTTCGTCCATCCACTGTCGTCGATGCTTCCTTCTTAGGCGTGGTGCTGGGCGGTCGCGAAGATGAAATCGAGTCGCTAGCATCAGGATCGACGAGTCAGACTGAGCTCAGCCCGGCTTCAATCAGTAGCATGCTAGTTTGGTTTCCGCCCCTGCCTGAGCAGAAGCGAATCGTTGACCTGATAGGCGCTGTTGACGGCGCTATCGACGAAGCATCTCAAACACTGCGTGCAACTGATAACTCGCTGAATGCGTTTCTTGATCGGCTGCACTCTCCCAGAACAACTCCGCTCGGCGAGCTTGCTGCCATGCGCTCTGGTCCGTCGTGGAACTCGAAGCAAGAGAGTGAATCGCCGGTTGAAGGCGCCGTACCGGTTCTGAGTATCACCAATACCAAGGCGGATGGGCGGCTTGACCTATCGGACAGGCGTTTCGTTTCGGGCCTTCCTGATTCAGTGATGCGCCTCAGCGAAAATTCCCTTGTCATCATCAGGACGAATGGAAACCGAGCACGGATCGGCAACGTATATCGGTCAGTGGCTGAGACCGTGGGACACGCTGTTTCTGCCTTTCAGATTGCCGTCGAACCGCTCGACCCGTCGATGTCTTCTTATTTGTACTGGGCACTGCGTGCACCCAACATGCAGGAGAGAATGTCCAATGCAGCCAGCGGGTCGACGGGGCTAGGCAATATCGCGATCGGATGGCTGAAGAATCTTGAGCTGCCGCAGCTTGATGAAGGAAACCAGATCGCATTCGTCGAGCTGTGTGAGGCATTCCATGGAGTCCAAAAATGTTTGCACAGCAAGCTCAATGATCTTCGCACCCTCCGATTTCAGCTACTCTCGTCGCTGCTGTCCGGGCATCACCGCATCCCCGAGTCGTACGACGAGTTGCTGGAAGCGCAGCCAGAATTCGTGGCCGTCTGACCTATTTGGAACTCCCCGGGGGAATTATCTTGAGCGCCGCAGTCTTCAACGAAGCCGCCACCGTGCAGAAGCCCATTATTGGGCTTCTGGCTGACATTGGCTGGAAGCACGAACCGGGATCAGCACTGCCACGTCCTTTCGAGGACGTGTTTATCGACGATGATCTCGTCGACGCCCTGATCCGGCTCAACCCACTGATCGCTCACGACGAGTCCCGGGTCGATCTGGTGTTGCCGATGATCAAGGCGACGGTGCTGTCCGTTGCGGAAGACGGTCTGGTCGCTGTGAATCAGAAGATGATGAAGTGGCTGCGCGGCGAGCAGCTTGTCCGTTTCGTCGGCGAGTCGAACGATACTGCGATCAGGCTGATCGACTTCGATAGTCCAGAGAACAACTCGCTGATCGTCTCCGACGAGGTGACGTTCGGAGTGCCGGGCAACGAGCGGCGTTTCGACATCGTCCTGTGGGTCAACGGCATCCCGCTGGTGGTCGGGGAGACCAAGTCCCCGGTCAACAAATCGTGGGTCAATGGGGCGGCCGACATCCATGAGAAGTACGAGGTGCAGAAGCCGCAGTTCTTCGCCACCAACGTCCTTTCCTTCGCTACCGAGGGCAAGGAGTTCCATTACGGCGCAGTGCGGTGCCCCATTGACCACTGGGAGATGTGGGGTTCCACGGACGAGCCGTACGACCTTTCCGGTTGGGAGCGGGTCAAGAGCAGCGTCAAGGGACTTTTGAACCCGTCGCGTCTGCTCTCGATCATCACAGACTTCACCCTGTACGAGAAGACCGACAATAACGGGCGTACGCAGCTCAACAAGATCATTCCCCGTTATCCGCAGGTGGAGGCGGTTGAAGCCATTCACGAGCGCGTTCTAAGCGAAGACAGCCGTCAGGGGCTGGTGATGCAGAACCAAGGCACCGGCAAGACTCTCGCCATGGCTTTCGCCGCCGTCAAGTTGATTCGTGAACCGGCGCTGCGTAGCCCTACGATTGTCGCCGTTGCCGACCGTGTTGACTTGGTGGACCAAACCTTCAATCAGTTCAAGACCACCGACCTGCCCCGACTGCTGCAAGCGGACTCGACTCCCGACCTCCAGCGAGCACTGGCCGAGGATAAGCGCGGCATCATCGTGACCACCATCCACAAGTTCGCGGATGCCGGGCTGCTGAACTCCCGGGACAACATCATCGTACTGGTGGACGAGGCGCACCGCACCACCGAGGGCATGCTTGGTAAGCAAATGCGTGAGGCGCTGCCTAACGCGCAATTCTTCGGCTTCACCGGCACTCCCATCGCGGACAAGGATAGGAATACGTTCAAGCTGTTCGGTGACCCCAATGATGATGGCTGGGCGCTGAACACTTACACGCCGGAGCGCTCCATCGCCGACGGCACCACGGTGCCCATACACGTCGCGCCGCGGCTCGTGGAATTCAGCATCCACAAGGAACTGCTCGACGAGGCGTTCGAAGCCTTCGCCGAGGAGCAGGAGCTCTCGGATGACAGCGTCGAGTTGATCAAGGGCAAGCTGACCAAGCTCTCCACGATCATGTCGAATCCGGAACGGGTGGAAAAGGTCTGCGCCGACATCGTGGAGCATTTCTACTCCCACATCAACCCGCTGGGTATGAAGGCGCAGATCGTCGCCTACGACCGGCCCCTATGCGTGGCGTTCGAGCAGGAGATCAACAGGCTGCTGGACGCACGGCATCAAGAGGCACTGGTACGCAACCCGGATTACGTCCGGGACGAAGCTGCCGTTGTCATGAGCGCCGGGTCCAAGGATGATCCGAAGGACTGGAGCCGGTACGACCTCACCCGCCAACAGACGAACGCGCTTACGGACCGGTTCCGGAACTTCCACGACCCGCTCAAGTTCCTAATCGTGACCAGCAAGCTCGGCACCGGTTTTGATGCACCCATCGAGGGGGTCCTGTATCTGGACAAGCCCATGCGGTTGCACACCCTGTTTCAAACCATCAGCCGGACCAATAGGAAATGGAAAAACCCCAAGACCGGACAGGAAAAGAAATACGGGCTGATCGTCGACTACTTCGGTCTCGGGGACGAGATCGCCCGGGCGCTGAAACCCAGCGACCCGAACTTCAAGGGCAAAAACGTCAACATCGACGGACTCTTCGAGGAGTTCGAAACCGCTATGGAGACGTGTCTGAGGCAGTTCGAAACCGTCAACCGCAACGACGGCAGCGCGGACGCGTTGCAGGACGCCCTGAACTGTATCCCGCCGGGAGAGGACCGGGACAAGTTCGCAGAGGAGTTTGGCATGCTCTCCGGCATATGGGAGCTGCTGTACCCGGACACCCGGTTGACCGAACACAAGCAGGACTACCGTTGGCTCGCGTCCATCTACAACATTGCCAAGCCCTCCACGACCGCGAATCTGCTGCTATGGAAGAGGCTTGGGGCCAAAACCCTCCAGCTCGTGCACGACCACATCGGGGACGTCACGGTGACGGACGGCGGCATTGACGCCGTCATCGTGGATGAGGAAACTATCGCCAAACTGCGTCAGCTTGGGTTGGCCGATCGCCCGAAAGATGACGACGGCGGACTGGATGCCATTGACGTGGATGAGGTCATCGACAACATCGCCACACGGCTCGCCAAGCGGCTGGCAGGGGCCAACGGCAAGCATCAGGTCTACAAGACCCTGTCGGAACGGCTGGAAAAGTTGCGGGAGTCCTCCCTGCACCGGGCGAAGGACTCCGTGGACTTCCTACGCAAGCTGCTGGAACTGGCACAGAAGCTCGTCGAGGCGGAAAAAGCCGAGGACTCCGGTGGAGCGGAGGGACTGTCTCTCCTGCCGGACCCCAATATCGGCGCCCTCACCCAGATTTTGGAGGAATACAAGCCGGAGAACACTCCTGTGCTTGTCTCGGAGGTCGTCCGGGACATTGACGGCATCGTCAAGGAGGTCCGCTACGATGGCTGGAGCCAGACGCGCGAAGGCGACCGCGCTGTCCGCAAGGAAATCAGGCTCGTGCTGAAGAAGTACCTGCTTGACACCTCAGGCCCGCTCTTCGACAAGACGTACGCTTACGTAGCGGAGAACTACTAAAGCTCAGAGACTGATGAGGCCGCGGATGTACTGACAGACCCTTGGATGGAAAATGCAGCAGTCACTTAATCATGTTCCCTTGGCTGCCACTCCGTTCCCGGGTTCTCCAGTGCTCGGACGCCGCATCGCCTGAATGGTTGCCACTACAACATCCACCTTGGGGTCAAACTCGTGGGAGTCGGCGATATTTGGTGGGGGAGTGAGGTCTGCCGTCGATAGGATGTCGTCATTCACCAGCACCGAGAGGCCCTCTATATGGAGAGCGACTTGAGACGGCCATGCGTTGATGATGTCGCCGACGAAGTACAGGGCGACGGATACGAGCGGCAAATCTCCCTGCCGAATCGCGTCGGAGATACTCATCCGGGCCTGATCCAGCGTTCCGCACTCCTTGAGGAGTTTGTAGGTGGCGGAGAAGCGCTGGAGATTGCAGCGGGTGGGAGGGTCGGCGGCGAATTCCGTGAGCTGTTCAATGCCGATGCCGGACACTGCCTGTTTAAGCTGCGTCAGGGCTGTCGAGTCCGGGTCGGGCAGTTCGTCCTTGTCGAACACATGCGCAAGGAGCGTGTCGGCATGGGCGATGGTGTCTTGGAGGACTTGGATTTCTGGCAGACTACGCAGGGTTGCTTCCAGACCCGCAGTGTCTTCAAAAGCCGGACGCATCACGATCAGGTCTCCCAGCCACGTGGAAAGCGGCAACGGCAGGGACGTTGATGCGTGGGTGGGCAGAATCCCCAGAACAAACTCGGCCAGTTTGGCTGCTGTGGCCGGGTCCCTAATCAGGGGTTTCGCATGGAGCTGTGCCTTCTCCAGCGCTGCGACAGCCCCTGTCGGGGACGTGAAGGTGGAGCTGAAGTCCTCGCCCGCATAGTCGTCCCCCTCGTGCTCCAGAATCCGGTGGATGTCGGCGATGACATTGGCATCGGACACGTCTCCTTCGGGGATGCCGAAGACGAAGTAGCGGTCGAAGTAATCGGGATGGCTGATCCGCATGTGCTCGCGAGTGTGTGTCCGCCCGACGGTACCGGGAAACAGATTCTTCATGGTCGCAGTGATGATGGACAAATCATCTTCATCAGGACCCGCCAGTCGGGTGAACCGGTCGGCCCATGCCGACTCATCCGGGAGCTCGTCCCCGTGGGAGCCCAGCGGCACCGTGCCCAACAGATCGTCCTTCCACGGCTGAAGCTGCCGGTACACGGCGGGATAATGCAGGCGCAGGAGCGTGACGGCCAGAAAGTCGGACAGGTCGACCTCGTCGATGCCGATGAGGTCGAGATAATGCGAGGCCTGTGCCACGAACCGCTTGACCGCACGGACTGTGGAGAGGGACCGGTAGGCAACCTCGTCGTGGAACCATGCAAATCGGTGGAAGGACGCTTCGTCGCGGCCGGACGCTATCCCCTCGGAGAGCGTGCCGAGACCTTCGAACAGCAGGTTCCGCAGGTGCATCCGCTGTGCGGGCGGAATGGCCAGCGGGTACTGGACGATCTTCTCCAGATACTGCGCAGCCCGGGCCCGTCCGCCGGTTCTGGGTTTCAGGGCATCCACCAACGCGTCGTGGTCGTAGGAGAGCAGGTAATGGACGTTGCGGAACCGGCCGAGCATCCTGATGGTCTTGATCAGCGTCAGGACTTCGTCGCCGTGCAGCCGGTCCACGTCGTCCACGATCACAAGGATGCGTTCGTTCTTCTCGCTGAGGATTTTGTCGATCTGTTTGAACTGGGTGTCCCAGTTCGTTGGGCTGATAAACGACTGAGCAGTCTCCGCCAGCTTGTCGGCGAAGGGGAGGGGGACGGCTCCCAACGCCGGGAGACTTTTCTGCGCGAGCGAGAGCAGAACGTCTAGGTTCTTCTTGGTTTTGAACACGTCGCTGCCGGACATGAGCGTGCTGAAGAATTCGGCCAGCAGGCCGCTCTCGTCGGCCACCGACCACGGACTGAATCGTAGTGGCGTGATGCTGTCGAGAGACTGCTCCACGAGATGGAGCAGGGACGATTTCCCGCTGCCCCACGGGCCGATCAGGCCGAAAACCGTGCTCTCCGCTCCCGGCGGAACGCTGTTGATCAGGGCGGCGACCTTGCCGCTGAACGGTCCCCGGTCGAGACGGTCTTCGCTGGGATTCCTGATTTCGGTATCCGACCAGATGCTGTCCACCCGACCAGCTTATGTTGCGGCAGGTCTCCGGACGTATTGCCGATGCACAAGGGAAGAGCCGGTAGTTGTATGTTGCGGATTCAGACGGTGCTTGTGTGCGGGAGATTGGCGAGGAAGTGCCGGACCGAGGTCATACTGGCAGTATCCAAGCTGTAGAATCGGCGCACCCCCTGCTTACGGACACAGACCACGTTCCCATCCCGTAGCACCCTCAGGTGCTTCGAGATGGCAGGCTGGGGCACATTGAGCTGACAGACGAGTTGATTGACGCTCAGTTCGCCGTGATGGGCCAAGAGTTCGACGATCCGCAGACGTGCGGCATCGCCCAGACCATGGAACCAACCCGTGTGCCCGGTCATTGTCAATGAGATCAGCCCCTAAGTTTGATGGCCCGGCCGGGCCGTAACGGATGGGAGGAAGGGGTACTCCTTCGTCCCCAAAATTCCGGAGGTACCCGCGGCGTTGACGAATCCACCGTTTGCCGGTGTGGATGCGTGGACCGCATTGTTGCCGCTCTCTGTAACAGTAGCGGGCGCATTCCCGGAAGTTTTTCGGCACGTCCTGCATATATGTCCGCCTTCTCCGGTGGTTGCCGTCTAAACGGCGGGAACTGTCCGCCCCGTCAGGCAGAATCGATGGCGTATCGCGGCGCGCCGTCCAGCACGGCGCCCGCTCTAGGGAAAGGAATGCCATTGGGGGAGATGAAGCCGCCTGCTTGGACCCGAGATGAAATCATCCTTGCCTGCGATCTGGTGCGGGACAACGGGTGGAAGGGCCTCGAACCCGCGGACGTCAGGGTGATTGAGCTGTCCCGGCTGTTGCAGAGCAGTCCGCTTCATCCGGTGGAACGCAGGGGTGAGAAATTCCGCAACGTCAACGGCGTGGCCCGCAAGACGGTGGATATTGCGACGCAGCACCCGGACTACCGCGGGATACCGACCCGGGGGAACAGACTCGACGCCGAGGTGCTGCGCGAGTTTCTGGCCGACACGACCCGGATGCGGGCCGTGGCCGCCGCGATCCGCGAGGAGCTCGGACGGGGCGAAACCCGGCAAGCCGACCTTGACGGGTTCGAGGACGAGGATGAAGCAGGGGAGGGCCGGATTCTGTTGGCCCTTCACCTCCGTCGGGAGCGCAGCCGCAAACTCCGCGCGCGCAAGATTGAAGCCGTGAAACGCGCCGGGCGGGACATTGTCTGCGAGGTGTGCTCCTTCGACTTTGGGGTGACCTACGGACCGCGCGGGCAGGACTTCATCGAAATCCACCACATCCTTCCTCTACACGTCTCCGGAGAGGTGCAGACGCGGCTGGCCGATCTGGCGCTATTGTGCTCGAACTGCCACCGGATGATCCATCGCGGCAAGCCGTGGCTAACCCCTGCACAACTGCGCGAAGTCGTCGCCCGGGGATGAGCCTGCTGCATGAATCTTGGAAGTGTTGGCACGAATACCGGCGGCTGCCCGGGGAATGCGGGGTTGGACAGTGGAAACCGACGCTCTGATGGAGCGATTTATTGCCCGTGAGCAGGGACAGAAGTGGACTTACAGCGAGCATGAGTGCTTTCTATGCCTGACACCACTGACGGAACGAAACCGCACACGGGAACACGTGTTTCCCAAATGGTTGTTGAATCGCCACGGGCTGTGGGCGGAATCGATGACGCTCATGAACGGGACCACCATGCAGTACAGGCAGCTCACCATTCCGTGTTGTCGGGAGTGCAACGGCCAGTATTTGTCAATCATGGAGAAGGAAGTCGCAACTGCCTTCGATGGCGGTTACGACGAGGTGAAACAGCTCGACCGGAAGACACTTTTTCTGTGGCTCGCGAAGCTCTTCTACGGGTTGCTCATCAAGGAGCGGCGAACCCTCCTTGATCGTCGCGACCAAAACGGCAACATGATCGTCGGCGATGACGACTTGGATCGCTTTGCCATGCACCACCTGCTCATGCAGGCTGTCAGGGGTGGCTCTACGTGGAGCTCGGCGCGTGAAAACCCTTGGTCCATTTTCGTTTTCAAGTGTCAGACCTCGGAAGATGTGAGGTTGAACTTCGACTACATTGATTCGTTCCGTATCCCGTTTCTCGCCATTCGTTCAGGAGACGTTGCGGTTATCGCGGCCCTTCAGGATTGGGGTCACCTCGAAAACGGAATCGAGGTAAAGCACTTGGCAGCCGCTCAGCAGCTCGCCCTGCACCCCTTCCAATTCAAAGAGGCTGCACTGGTTGCCTGCTACACATTGCTGGTCTTCTTTCAAGACCGTCGCTTCGTCGTTGCTTGGGCCGATGGGCAGCGGGAAATTATCCCTATACCCATGCCGTCTCCACGGGTCCTTGAAGACGCGCAACTACTTCATCTCGCGCCGGAGCTTGCAAGGCACTTCAACACTCCTCTGGAACACATTACGGACGGCAGGAAACTGATCACGACCTTGATGGAACCAGACGGTACTCCGTGGACATTGGCGTGGGACGGAACGGACCGGTTTCCGACGATGACCATTCATCCGGTCGATGCCTTGGGGGAGCACCCCGTGTAGGAGTATCGCTCAGGTCGGACCGAGACACAAACCAGTCCGCGGGACCGTGTCACAGCGCGCCGCCGAGGAATGCCGGGGCGATGCCGTCCTGTCCCGCCAGTTCCAAGGCCTCCAGCCGTGCGACCAGCGGCGCGGCCATGCGTGCATGCATCGTCATGGCTTCGGTGAGCGTTTCCGCGCCGTCCGCCTCCAGCCGGTATCCTTCCGCGTCATAGGACTGCGTCAGCCACCACACGTCGGACCGGTGCAGGACGCACGCGCTCAGCGTGACTACCAACATTTCCGGGCCCGCCGCATGCAGCACCATGATCCGGTCGGTGCCGCGTTCCCGGTGCAGGTCCAGCCATCGGGAGGTGTCCCAGTCCTCGACCCCGACCATGGTGGTCAGCCGGTAGCCGTGGACCCGGCGCGTTTGAGTCCTCACAGGGCCCCGCCCCGCAAGGGCATCGTGGTGTCCTCGTAGGGCGCCTTGGCCTCGTCCCACGTCACCTCGGAGTCGAGGAACTGGAGCGAAGCCTGCTTCGGGTACCGGCGGTGCTCGCAGGCCCACCGCAGCAGGTCGTCGTCCACGGGGCCGGTGACACCGTGGGACCAGAAGGCGCCGACGTCGACGAGACCTCCGACCAGCCACCGGAGGATTGGCTCCCGCGGTTCCGTGGGCTTCAGGGACCGGATCGTGTCAATGACGGACAGTGCTTCCTCATGGGTCTGCGGCACGGGGACGGTGACCGGGCGCAGCAGCGCGGTCCGGTACGTCATGGTGTCTCGGCCCGTCACAGGGCACCGCCGGCCAGCGTCTGCGCGCCCCCGTCATCGACGTGCTCCCGCTCCAGATGCCGTCGCAGGTACACGTCCCGGGCCTCCTCGTACCGCTCGCGGAGGTACGGCTGGTCAGCCCGCAGCGCCTTGAGCACGCCAAGGGCCTCGCGCACGGCCGTCAGGGCCCGGCGCCCTGACAGCATTGAATGGTTGAAGGGGACGGCCTTTCCGTGGCCGCCGCGCGGCGGACTGATGATCGCCACCGGTTCGCCGCCGTGCACGCCGAAATACGCGTCCGGCACCTTCTCAAGGGGTACGATCACCGCATGCTGCCCGGCGGCATCGAGCACCGACTGAATCTGCTCCAGCGTCAACGGCAGCGTACCGTCCCGGTAAACACGCCCGGCCAGCTCCCCGCTCACAGCACACCCTCCAGCAGCGCACCGTGCACGCCCGCACGAAGCGCACGGTGCACCACCCGGTACCGGCGCAGCGCGACGAGGCTGTGCCGCAGCAGGTCCGCGTCCTCCCGCCAGCACCGGCAACCGTGCAGCACATGCTCGCTGTCCGCACGCATGATCCTGCCCTCGATCGGCCTGCCGCTCATCAGAGCACCCCCTCATCCAGCGCGGCCGCCCCGCCGGTACGCCGCAATCTTTCCTGCTCTCGCAACCGGCCGACCACCCCACGGTGAATGGCCAGCACTTCCTCCTCTGTCGCTGCCGAATAGCGGATGATCCCGCTGCCGCGGCCGCCAAGGACCCGGGTTTCGAACAGGGCATCCCCGCCGTCCCGGTTGAGCGGCATCCACTCGGACCGCACGATGATGTCCGGGCCGCCGTCGGCCCGCTCCACACGGTTCTCCGCTACATGCAGCGCACCGGCAGCAACCAGAGCCTCAATGTCGCGCGCCGTGCATTCGCGGCCTTGTCGGTCACGGAGAGACCATGCCATGTCACTGCCTCCTAGCATCCGATTGCCATGCATGCTGTGCACAGCGTCGTCGCGTGCGGGGCCGCCTCGCCGTACAGCGCGGCGTCGTCCGGTCTGATCCGGTCCGGCAGTGCCAGCGGCGACGATGTTTTGATCCACCGCGCCAGCGTGCACAAACCGCAGCCATCAACTTTATGAACGCGTCCGGCATCGTGGGCATCCTGCTCCGCGCGACAGACCTTGGCCTGTGCCGGGATATAGGCCCACCGCCACCACCCGGAGCTGTCGCGCTGCACGCCTGCGTACTGCCAGCAGGACCATGCTCCGACCGGTTCCACCCCTATCGTCAGCGGCGGCCACTCGCAGGACAGCGGCACCACCGTACCGTCATGTACCCCGCCGACCAGCACCGCGTCGAGTGACCGCGGCCGGTGCAGTGCCACGAGCAGCGCCTCGCCGCCGGTAATGTAGATTCTTCCGGCCACGTGTTCGACCGGCACAAAGTCCCAGCCGGAAGCATGCAACTGAACCACCACCACCTGCCGCCGCAGGGTGAGCAGTTCCGGGCGCAGTCCGAGCAGGGTCTCAGTCCGGTGGTCGGGCAGGCGGACCGTGCGGACCAGCCTCTGTGGCAACTGCATGCGTCCCCCTGCCTGCACGTTTCGTAGGTTCATAGTTAAGCATGCAAAGCGGGTGAGGCCAAGCAAAAGTCCCCGGCGAAGGTCGCCGCAACGCGCCGCGCCATGGGCTGGTAAGGGTTAGCGTGCCGGGTCTGGCGGTCCTTCAGGGCGCCGGACCCGGCACGCAGGCTCAGTGGGTAAATTACTGAACAGGGACGGGTGCGGAACGAAGAGGGCGACGTCCCGTAGGCGTCAGGCCAGCGTATGGGGGGCTGGGGACATGTTCCGCCATGTGCGTGGCCGCGGTAACGCCTGAGTGGTGTTATCGGCCGTACTTGATGCGGAAATAGTAGTCCTCCAGTGTTTCGTCCGGGGGACGGGCGGGGTCAAGCCCGTCCATCCACGGTGCCAGCGTCGCGGCGTCGGGGGCCGGGGGCAGGACCAGTTCGGAGAGGGAGGGCTCCAGTCCGGCGATGTACGAGTCGGCCCATGCCAGCCATGCCTGAGCGTTCGCCTTGGCCGGTCCGGTGGGCAGGTTGTCGGCTTCGGCTGCCAGCCGTTGCAGGTGGGGTCTGATCCGGGCGACCGTGTCCAGCCGTTCGCACAGGTTGTTCATCAGGTGCAGGCGGTCCTGCTCGGTGGCCTGTTCCACGGCACGGGCGCGCTGTTTGGCCCAGTGCTCGCGGCGCTGTTGCAGTTCGTGCGCGTGGTCGCGTCGGAGCCGGTCGGCGCGTGCGGAGGCGGCCTCGATTTCCTCTAGCACCTGCGAGAGCACCACGTGCAGGTTCGGGGTCTGCGACTCGGTCCACTTGGTGCGTCCTCCCTGCCCGGGGAACTCCGGGTGCAGCCGGAGGGTGAGCAGGGGCAGCAGTTCGGCCGTGTTGAACGGCAGGTGGGTCTGCGGGTGCCGGAGGACCTCGTCGAGGTCCTCCGGCGTCGGCCGGTATCGGACGGACCGGGTTTGCTGCTGAAGGAACACGGACACGGGACAGTGTCCGGCATCGATGATGAGAACCGGATCGGTCATCCGGTTCGCCCCGGGGCCGACAGTCCAGCCGTTCTTTAAGGCGGTATTGATGAGTGCCTGCACGATGCGGAAGAGCCGCCGCTGGGTGGAGTTCCAGACATCCACCTTGAGCTTGAGCTTCTTGGCGATGGGGTGGTCGGCCTGTCGGGGCAGCGGGACCGTGTACCTGTCGGCTTCAGGCGCCTGAAGTGGTGGAGGCGGCGGGGCGGGCGGGCGCGGCGGGTTGTAAACGATCTCGGGCCGTGGGATTTGGAAGGTCTTCCCGCCCGGGGTGCGCGGGGCAGGTATCCGGTAGCGCGGGGGCATCCGGTTGTGCTTGAGGTAGTAGCGTCCGCCGTCGGTGAGTGCAGCCTGCCACCCGCCGCGCTTGGTGATCTTGACCAGCTTCTTGAATTCAAGGACGGCCGCGGACTGCCGGTGATCCGGCGGCGCATCGGTACCGGGACACCCGGAGTTGATCCACCGCAGGACCGCGAACTGGCCGGGGGAGAGCGGATCAAGGTAGGCCACGAGTCCATAGTTTGCCGCCTGCGCGCTCATGGCGGAAGAGGTGCTGCGGGAGAAAAAGATCATTGGGTCAGACCCTGCCGGTTTGGGGAACGAAGGCACGTCGTGCCCGCAGGTAATGTCGGAAGCAGGACCGATACTGCTTGGGAGAAGCAGCAGATACCCACACGCAGTCGAAAGGGAAGCCTTGCAAATTCCAACACCCTCGGAAATCCGTGACCTTGAAGCGCTGGCGGCGCTGCACACAGCCTCGGGCGGGGGACGGTCCGATACCGATCCGGTGCGGGCCGTGCGGGACGTCATCGGAGACCGGGATGCCGCGTACGCGTGGATGCGGGAGATGGAACAGGCGGACCTCGTCGAGGTTGACGGTGGACTGGTGCCCATGGCCAGAGTCTCCCGTCAGGGCCGGGCGATCGTGGAGGCCGCAACCGCCCGCCGCAGGGACCGCAGCGGACGCCGGGAGACGCTCCGGCGGCGGCTGCTGGCATGGACCGACGAGCACAGCTCCGGTCCTTCCGAGCAGATCAACGCCGAAGGATTCCTGACCGCACCACACGCATGGATCGACGGCGGGCGGGCCACCTTTGAGGAACTGGCGTCGGCAGCCGGAAGCCTGCTGGCGCAGGAACTGGCCGCAGGCGAGGTGT
Organism: Arthrobacter sp. GCM10027362; assembly: GCF_042679445.1. NCBI lineage: Bacteria > Bacillati > Actinomycetota > Actinomycetes > Micrococcales > Micrococcaceae > Arthrobacter > Arthrobacter sp. GCM10027362. Next base: position 7,709 of record NZ_JBHTML010000030.1, on the reverse strand, counting down.
ACCGCTCCGGGCAAACACCGGTCCGGGTCGACCTTGCCATCACCGAAGACGGACAGAGCTGTCTGGACGATTTCGACGGCGACTTCGTCGCATTCACTGCATCCCGGCAGCACCCCTCTCCCGGACATGTCTTCCACATCGGGTCGGTGACAGGCAGTTCGCTCGCTGTCGGCGGCCACGGTGCGACCGTGTCGGCGGCCACGACCAACAACAACGGGGAAGCAGCGGCAGTGGTGGGCCGGGCCGTCCGGCAGGTCCTCGGGACGCTCAACCTTTCGGCCGCCGAGCTCGCCCGCGCCGAGGAACATCTGTCCGCACTCGAAGAGGGCACCGACGGCACTAAGGTAAGCCGGGCCCTGCGGTGGGTGGCCGGGTTCACGACCTCGACAGCAACCGGCGCCGCAGGGCAGCTTCTCGGAGGTGTCGCCGCAGGGCTGCTCGGCATGCAGGCCTGATGCCGGTCGAACTCCCGTAGCGTTCGTTGCCGGAGAGAACCGTGGCCGTAACCGGGCGCGGGCATGGATGCATGCAGGGTATGAGGGGTCGGCCTCGGGGCCGTCCTTGTCGTATCGAGTATTGGTTCGGCGCCTGCATTGACATGCCCGGTGGTGAGTCCTGCGGTGCTTCGTCAGCTCGGTCCGCCCGCAGGCAGAACCCGGTCACACCGGGCTGACCCACCCTTATGAACTACATATAGATGATGACCATAGGCACTCTGGCCTTCCAGCTTCGTTGCCCCGGACAGGCCCGGATTACGGCATGCCGCCGTCGCCAGATCAGGGCACGGCGGTCTTCGGATGGGCGCGACCCGCTGTAATGACGCTGACCAGCGGAGAGGACAGAGACTAAGAGTCTGTGTTCACTTCTTGGCCGGTACTGTGCACAAGCCTGTGACCGAGGCACTGAAGCTCGTGGAAAATGACACCGACGCGGTAGTGGACGGCGGGATCGGGGCAGCAGGGCAGAGCTTCGGTTCCTTCGCTTCTACGCACCGCGGCTGCGCGGGCAGGGAAAATCGCGGCCTGTTATCGAGACCGGTACGACTTGAAACTTGTACGGTTCCTAGCCGCCGTACGCGTCTGCGTATTGCTTGGTTTGTCCCGCGGCTGCGAGGTGTGACTGGAGCTGGGGCCAGCTCCTGAATCCAAGGCTCTTCGCCAGCGTGAGCTGTTCGCGCCAACCCCAGTCGCGCCCGGCGGCATCGACTGCCGCCCATCCGGAAACGGGTTCTGCGGCCGTTGCGTCTGCGGAATTGGTCGTCTCATCCAATGCCAGCATGGCGTCCCGGTACGCGTCCTCGGCGATCCGTTCGGCGGCGTCGGCTGCATCCTGTGCGGCCAGATATGCGTCGAGGTCCCAGTCGTCGCGCTCCCACGCTGCGGGTGCGGCGGCACGCAGGGCTGTAAGGTACGCGGAGTTACGGCGTATCGGTTCCCGGTAGGTCTCGGCCTCCCACGTAGCAAGGTAATCGTCGGAGGGCAGCACGCGGTCGGGCAGTGCGTTGGCGACGGCGAGGATACGGCGCAGTTCCATGATCTCGTCATTGGTCAGGGGCCGGTAGAAGCTTCCGCCGCGAAGGCGCCGGCGCTCGTTGGACCAGTAGCTGATGTCGACGGCTACTCCGTCGAATTCCTCATAGACGGGCTGTGTTCCGGCCAGCCGGGCGAAGAACCTGCGGACGGCTGCCTCCGCCTCCTGTGTCCGGCATTCCAGTACCAGCGGGGCGTCCGCGGTGCGGCGTCCGTGGGTGAATCCCAAGATGCCCCAGAAGGAGACCTGCTGGCCTTCCCATTCCGGCGGGACGAACTGCTGATGGAGCTTGTCCGCGTACTTCACCTTGTCGTCGAGCCGCAGGTACCACACGAACCGTTCGACATAGTCCTGAATTGAATCTGCTGGTTTGACCTCGTCGGCACGGGCCGTGAACGTCACACGGCCGTGCTCGGCGGGGTTGGACACGTCGTACCGCACGCCAAGAATGTCAGCCCATGTGCGCTCGACGAATTCCCAGAAGCGGAGGTGGTTAAACCGCCGGGAATAGTCGATGCGGCGGCCGCGTGGGTGGTTGGAGAGCATTTCAGTGCCGTCCGCATGCACGGGAACCGTCAGCAGGAGGTGGAAATGCGGGTTTCCATACCGCTGGAATTGCAGACCCCAAATGGCGTCGAGTTTCATTCCGTACGCCGACTTGAATCGCCTCGCGAATCGACGCAGGGCCTTCACCGCGGCCTTATAGTCCGGTGCGATGTCGGACCAGTAGGTGCGGTTTCGCGGTCCTCCCACAGCCTCGTCCACGCTGCGGGGCATTCCGTCTCCGGGGAACTTGAGGACGACCATGCGCGGCGGGTTGTCCATGGTCCAGCGGGAGAGGTCTAGATCAAAAACGGCGCGCTCAAACCGGTCCTTGGCCGCCTTCGTGAAGAAGACACTGGATTTGGCCGCACGCTGGCGGGCGCGCCATTTGAGGACCTTGGCAAACTCCTTGGCTTGTTTGATGCGGACACCTGCCGTCAGGTCGTAAAGCGTGACGGTTTCGGGCGTGTGCATGCAGGCGCGGTTGCGGTGGTCAATGGTGATGGTGGAGTGAACCTCCTCTATGGCGTTTGGCCTTTCCATGTGCCTTCCCTGTCCGATTTCAATGGGTGCTATCGGACGGAACCCTACAGTTGGATCGGACGCTCATTTTCTGCGGCGGCGAGGCGAAAAGGCCCTTTGTGCTAGCAGCTTGCAGAGGACTGTCGAGTGAATAACCAGATGTTGTGCCGTCAATATTGTTGACGGCACAACATCTCGTTTTTCTGGGGATTTTCCGGAAACTGCCGCCCGACGGGCGAGTGAAGTTGTTCGCTGTAGGGGTAATGATCGGAGCGCCAACTCGGCCGAAGTTCGCCTCGTTTTGACCGCGAATCGCGGCGGCGAGCCTTACCTGTTGCGAATCCGCCGGATAAGCCTGCGGGCGGCAGCGGCGGTGCTCTTGACGCGGTTCCCGAATCACATGAGAGCGGGGCGAGTGAAGCGCATGGCCTTCCGCAGGCCGAGCGACGCTGTTGCGTACGCGGACTCCAGTTTCGTTGCCGTCAGCGCCACATCCCATGCGTCGAGGCGCTGTACGGCCTTCTTCAACCAGTCCAGTACGGAGTTGGCGGTACTCGACGCTGCTACGAACTGGCCTACGGGCGTTTGAGTGAGTACTCCCAGAACGATGGTGACGATGAAAATGATGAGGTACATCCCGGCGATGCGGTGTGCGGCGAGCAGGACGGCCCGGGCAACCTTGCGGATGGCTGACAGGACCATGAAGGCCGAGATGTGACGGAACCGGTTGAAGAAGTGCACTGTATCCTCCGTGCAGGTCAGTGCCCGCCGTGGTCATGGTGGCGAGCGTCTGATTGCCTGTGTGCGGCCCCCATTCCGATGCGACGACGCGCAGCGAAAACGCCCGTTCTCTGAGAGGGCAGCGCGGAAAGCGGCAGCGCGCGTCCTGCCTCCGGCATACGCTCCGATGTCGACTGCGAGTGTCGGTGGTGCGGACGGCGACACGTTCTCACGCGGCCTCATTGCTCTGGCCCGGCAGTCTGTCTTGTACCGATACGCTTGAGCCCATCGTCAGTACGTATAGGCAGGGGGATCAGTGGCGGAGGAGAAGCCGCGCAGGAGTAAAGGGACTGGCAGCAGGGTTTCGCGGACGGCCAGCGGCTGGAAAGGCTACATTACCGTCGACGGGAAGAGGGAGTACTTCCACGCTGCATCGAAACGGGCAGCCGAGGAAAAGCGGCGGCACCTGCTAAATCACCCTGAGGAGGTCAGGGCGAAGCGATCTGAGAAAGCTGGTAAGCCTGCTCCCGGCTCATCCAGCCCCACAGTCAGCGACCTGATCGACAGGTGGCTTAATTTCAAGGCGACTTCACTCCAAAAGCCGCACCGCCCCAAGACAGCGAGCGGATACAGGGATGCCCAGCGCCTGCACATCAACCATGCCGAGTACGGCATTGGTGATCTCGACGCCAGCATCATTGACGGCTTCCGCATCCGCGAATTCTTCACCGAACTCCGCGTAGGCAGGGGACTCGGCAGCTCACTCGTGCGCACCATCCACAGCCTCCTGAACCAGTCCTACGAGTATGCCATCGAGCACGGCCTCGTCTCTGGCAATCCAGTCTTCAAATCGGACCGGCCCGGACTCGACACGGTCGACGTGTCCGAACTGACCGAGGAACAGGTGGGACAGCTCCGTCTGGCCCTACGGAACCACGATCAGGAGGCACGTTGGCTCATCGCCCTATACATGGGTCTGCGGCCGGGAGAGGCCTTGGCTATTGAACGCCATCATATCGACTGGAAGCGGAAGACCCTGACCGTCAAGCAGCAGCTCCAGCAGGACCGCGTCTCCGGAGGACTCATTATCAGCCCTCTGAAGTCCTCCACGTCGAACCGGCAGCTTCCGATTCCCGACGTCGTCATGGACGCCCTGTGGAGACAGCTCAAGGTCCGTAGCCGGTACCGAAAGGCCCGCGCAGAGGCTGGTAAGACGTGGGAGACCTTCAAGGACAAGAACGGGTCCGAGACCGACTTTATGTTCATTCAAGAGAATGGACAGCCTATCCGCCCACGACTGGATACGACGAACTGGAAACGGCTCCTGATTCAGGCCGGACTCTGCCACGACCACGAGACAGAGCTTGATTCGGACGGAATGCCGCTGTGCGTCCCCGACCCCATCAGCAGGTACGCGTGTCGCCATTACGCAGCGACGTGGATGCTCAGCAAGGGAGTCGATATAACCACGGTCTCTCTGATGCTCGGACACACCGACATCGGGCTCACCGTGCGCACGTACGTTGCTAAACGGGTGCCAGCCATGGAGACTCTCGGGGACAAGCTGAGCAAGGCCATCGAAGCTGACTTCGAACGCGCCAGCGCCATCGAAGAAGCGAATCAGCAGCGGAGGCGTGAGATGAAGCTTAGGAGAGAGAAGAGGTTGAAGAGGCGCGCCGAGGCGGAACTTTTAGCCCCCTAAATTCCCCCTATTTTGTCGCCACCATCTGCACTCGGATGCTCGAAGACGGTGCGATCAATCCCGGAAACACGCGAAAATCGTTCGTAACAGCCCGGGAGCCTAAAACTTGTAAACAGGGGGTCGCCGGTTCGAATCCGGCAGGGGGCTCTCCATGCCCCTCTTGACTAGGCGAAACGCTTGGCGAGAGGGGTTTTTCATGGCCCGTTTTTCGATAACTACGGGAATACTACGAAAATTGAGCCCGGTATGGAGCTCGATCCGTACGGCCGTCGCGAATTCCGGTGGATAGAGCATCCCCGTGAACGAAAAGGAAAACACGGGACTGCTTCGCGCGGCCCAAGACCAGCCCGAGCAGCTGATGACTCGCATCGAGGCCGCCCGCTGGCTTAACCTCGCCCCGAAGACCTTGGCCAACATGGCCAGCAACGGACTCGGCCCCGGCTACATCAAGTTCCCCTGCTTACGCAGCCGGTCCACGAACTTCCGGTCGGCAGGATGCCGGCCGATGAAGGATCCCAGTGCTGACGCGGGTTTTTCTCCTTTGAGCACGCCGGCGCCCGGGCACCTTGAACAGGATGGTCCGGACCGGCGCGGTGGTCCGGCTGGACCAGACAACCAGCTTCGGATGGACCACTTCGGCCCGCGTATGGACCAGGAAGCGGACCAGTGATTCATGCGCCATGGTCCGTTTCCCGGTGTGGACCACCCGCTCCAGGCCGCGCCGGTTGGCGCCGGCCAGGCTCCAGTAGAGGCCCGGCTTCCACACCTTCGAGTCCAGGATCAGGACCCGCCGGCCGCTGACGACGACGTGGTCCATGTTCGCGCTGATGCCCGGGATCGGGATGCGCAGGTCGTGCAGGACTGCGGCCCGTCCGGCGAAGCCGTCGAGGACCTGGGCGGTGCGCTTCTCGCCGGCCGCGCCGATGTTCGCGACGTCCTGGTTCTTCGCCCAGGCAGCGTTGTTCAGTCCGGCGGCCGTGGTGCCGTAGGTGCCGTTCGCCACCGCTATCCCTGGAGGAAGAGCTTGATGATGCCGAAGACGACCAGGGCGATCAGGCAGGCGGCCAGGATCTTCCCGCCCTGTCCGTTCATCCAGTCCTGGACGTTCTTCCTGCTTGCTTCGCGGTCGCTGCCGAGGCGGTCTTTCCAGTTCTCTGCCATGCCTGCGTCTATGCCGCGACGGCCGGGAACGGGGGTGCCGTGAAACCGGACCCGGACGTGCGAGGATACGGCCATGACTGTTGCCTCGGACGCGGCCCTGCTGCTGGACCACCTGGACTCGATCGGCGTGCACGGAGAGGTCCGGGTCGAGAAGGGCTGGGACCACATGGGTGCCAACCTGGCCGATGCCGCGCTGCAGCACCGGCAGGACTACGAGAAGGTCGTGAGGAAGCGGGCTAGGGCTCTGAAGGAGGCCTGGCCGGACGCGAAGACGACGTCGGGTTTCCTCGAGTGCCTGGCCACGGACGACCTGGCCGCGGTGATCGACTGGAGGGGGCCGGACCGGCTGCAGCAGATCAAGGACATGGCCGCGGTCCTCAAGGACCATCAGGTCGAGGAGGCCGGGGACCTCCGGGAGGCGCTGGAGGATCCTGCGCGGCGGCACGGGCTGCGCGCTGCCCTGGATGCGGTCCGCTACGTCGGGCCGAAGACCCTGGACTATTTCGACATCCTGGCGGGCCTGTCCATCGGGGTGGCGGTGGACAGCCGACTGCTGACGATCACGGAGGCGGCCGGCATAACGAGCAGCGGTTACGACTACGTTGCCTCGGCCATCCGGGCGGCAGCCGATACTCGCGGCTGGCGGCACGGTGACCTGGACGCGGCCCTGTGGGCGTACGTCGGCGACCGGCCGGCCAAGCCAAAGGGAATGCGGCGGCGCGCGGTCGGATCCTGCTGAACAGCCGACTGGCGGGGGAGAGGGATGAAGAAGCGCTGGGCGGCGCTGTTGGCTGCCGTAATTTTGCTGGCTGGCTGCGGAACCGGTCAGGAGGTGGCGGCGCCTGCACCGTGCGGCGGGGTGGCCTTCATTGCCGACGGCGGCTTCTGGGAGATCATTGAACGGACCCAAAATGCCTCGGGTGGAAGAATCCAGACGCAGACGGTCGAACTGGAACACTGCCTGGCGGAGCTTCCCGCCGCCGAAATCGCCGCTTTCGACATTGAGTTCGCCCGGCACCACGACGAACTGTATTCCTGGGACCTCTGGGGCGCGGCCTTCCTGCTGCAGAACGGCTGCGGGGACGACTGCTTCGAGTACTTCCGGAGCTGGGTTATCGCGCAGGGGCGGGACTACTTCGAGGTGGTCCGGGACGACCCCTCGGCCCTCGCAGACGGACGCCTGGGCGACGAGGAGGAAGTCGCCGAGGCGGAACTGCTCTCCTACGTTGCCTCCGACACCTACACCCGTCTCACCGGCAGGGAGATGTGGAACGACTACCCGGACCACCCTGGCGCCTTCGACATCGACGAGCCGTCAGGCGAACAGTGGGAGGAATCCGAACTCGAGGCTATGTTCCCGGAGATCACCCCGCTGCCACTGGAGTACTAAGACCACCCTGCGGCAACGCAACGATGCCCTGCTCGCCCTGGCAAGAGTTGTAGCGCTTCTTTCCCCGGACCTTGCAGGCCGGCCGCAGCGAACGCGGCCTTCGCCTGACAGCCGCCGCAGATCCGGTCAGGCCAGCCAGCG
>NZ_JBHTML010000029.1:0-29126 GCF_042679445.1 Arthrobacter sp. GCM10027362 | reverse complement strand
GACTCGACGACGGCATTCAGTTCCCGGGCGCTGGCCAGGTCGTGCCCGAAGGGTTTTTCGATCACCACCCGGCGCCACTTGTCCCCGTCGGCCTGCGCCAGGCCGTGGCGGCTCAGCTGCCGGCAGACCTGCTCGAAGGCCTTGGGCGGGATGGACAGGTAGAAGGCGTGGTTGCCCTGCGTGCCGCGCTTGGCATCCAGCTCGTCCACGGTCTGCTTGAGCTGGGCGAAGGCCTTATCGTCGCCGAACTCGCCCTGCACGAAGCGGATCCCCTCGGAGAGCCGCTCCCACACCTCCTCGCGGAACGGGGTGCGGGCGTACTGCATGACCGAGGCCTTCACCTCGGCGGCGAAGTCCTCGTCCTCCCAGCGGCGCCGGGCGAAGCCGACCAGGGCGAAGCTCGGCGGCAGCAGGCCGCGGTTGGCCAGGTCGTACACCGCCGGCATGAGCTTCTTGCGCGAGAGGTCCCCGGTGACGCCGAACAGGACCATGGACGACGGGCCCGCCACCCGGGACAGGCGGCGGTCGCGCGGATCCCGGAGCGGATTAAGCCAGGACCTCACACTCGCATCAACGTAAGTAACAGACATTGTTGCCTTCTAACTTTCGACACGCAGTGCGGCCGCCGGCCGACGGGCAGTGCGGCCGCCGGCGGAGGGACACGAGAGGATCCGCTCGTGGGTCTCCCCAAAGGGAACCGTGTCGCTGAGCGCGAGCGTGTACCGGCGAGGATCATGACGGGTGACCAGGATGCCGGCAGACCGTTGGGTCATCGCTACCTGCCGGAGCATGGTCTCTGCATCGTTGAGCAACTCATAAAGCCGAGTAGGGTCGTTAACGAGGACTTCCAAAGGCTCGGTGGCCTGACTAGGCATGATGAACAGCTTCCTTCCCCGGGGATCAGGGTCCCCCAATGTGCCAACCCCTCATCGTTGGGGTGTGCTGTGCCTTAGATCGAATACAGCGTGACGGGATCATCACGAACAAACAGACGGCGGCAGCCTGTGCGATTCTCGATGACCCATATCAGCTGGTCGTCGTCGGAGCGGTCATCCACATACGCTGCGTAGAGGAACGAATCGGGGGACCAGACTTCAACGCAGTCCCCGTGCTGAAGGGAAGTCCACTCCCGGACAAGCTGCCGGCCGGGGATTTGGCGGTTTCCCCTGGACGGTTCCAGTGTTTGTTGATTCATGTCTTATTCCTCCAGCGGACCGGTACTGCCCGCGGTGGCCCCTCTCCGCCGGGGCCCAGGCAGGAAATTCCACTACCGCCGGCCCGCTGTAGTGGCAGGGGCCGGACCCCGGAGGTGGCGTCCCGCGGCTTTGAAGGGTGCGGGACGCCACCGTTAATCGGAGGCCTAGGCGATGGCGTCGCGCAGTTCCTTGGCGGCCAGGGCCGGGTCGGCTGCGCTATAGATGGAGCCACCGACAACGGCGACGTCGGCACCGGCCTGCTGGACGGCGCCGATGGTGCTCAGCTTCACGCCGCCTGCCACGGAGAACGGAACCCGGGCTTCTGCACCGGCACGGAGCAGCCCGTTCAGGTCGAAGCCGGGCTTGGCCTGCTCGTCCAGGCCGGCGTGCATCTCTACGAACTTCGCACCCAGCGCGCGGGCTTCCTTGGCGCGGGTGACCTTGTCTTCCACGCCGATGAGGTCGACGACGATGCCCTTGTTGTGGGCCTTGGCTGCCTTGACGGCACCGGCGATGGTGGAGTCGTCGGCGGTGCCAAGCACGGTGATCAGGTCGGCGCCGGCCTTGAAGGCGATGTCGGCTTCGAGTTCCCCGGCGTCCATGGTCTTCATGTCAGCGAAAACGATCTTGTCCGGGTGGGCTTCCTTGACGGCGGTGACGGCGGAGAGCCCGGCGGCCTTGATCAGGGGGGTGCCGAGTTCGAGGATGTCGACGTATTCGGCGACCTGGCCGGCCAGTTCGAGGGCGTCTTCGACGGTCAGGAGGTCCATGGCTACCTGGAGTTTCATGATGTTGTTTCCTTCTGTAGGGATTTTTGTAGGGAACTCTGTAGGGAACTGCGGTGGGTGTGGAAAGTGGAGGCCTCGGTTACTCGAGGTTGGCGTGCCTGAGCCAGAGCTGTTCGGCCGGTTCATCGGTGTTGTCCCACAGCGACTGGAAGATGGCCTCGGTGGCGAGGAAAAGTACCTGTTCGAAGAGGGACCCGGCGTACTGGCGGGAGACGCTGGAGCCGTGGTCGGTCTTCTGGGCGGCGGGAATGATCACCAGCGCGTCGGCGAGTCCGGCGAGCGGCGAATCCGGGTTGGTGGTGAACGCGGCAATACGCGCTCCGGCCTTCACTGCTGTTTCCGCTGCCTTGACCACTCCCGAGGTCGTTCCCGATCCGGAGGCCACCAGGAGCAGGTCGCCGGAACCGATCGCGGGAGTGGTGGTGTCACCGGCGACGTGGACGGTCATGCCCAGGTGCATCAGCCGCATCGCGGCCATCCTCAACACCAGACCGCTGCGGCCGGCACCGGCGACGAACACCCGGCCCGGCTCGCTGAGCTGGCGTGCCAGGTCGGCCACCTGCTGTTCGTCGATTTTGGCCGCGGCGTCCGCGATCTCGTCCTTGACGAGGGACAGATTGCGGACAATGTCACCTGTGCTGCTGGGCGCGGTACGCGTCGCGTTTGCTGTCGGATTCACGATTTGTCCCCTTTCGGTTCGGTCCTCGGCCTGTAACGGCCGAAGGGATGCTTGCTGGTTGGTATCCATACTCCCGAAGCACACGGGCAGGGGTAATACTGTTTTTTGACGGTTCTGACCACACTTTCGGGTGGGTGGGCGTACCGCCCCGGTAGATCGTCGGGATGCGCGTAGCTGCAGGATGCGGCGAAGCGTGTGAAACCCGCAAGGTCCGGTTTCGCCGACGGGGGTCTGCGCCAGAATCTCGCCGTCGGTTTTCGACATTTACCGGTAGGCCGGGTGAAGCGTTGCCGCTGACCGTCCCCCAGTTAATTCAGGCGTCCGGGAATCCCAGGACCTTGCCGCTCGTGGCAGAATCTTTGGCCGCCGAAAAAGCGTCCAACGCCTGGCCCATGGACAGGACATGCGTGACGAGGAGGGGCCCCTCCCTGAGTCCCCGTCCGGAGGACGGTGGCCAGCCGGCTGAAAGCCGGAGCATTGAAGGATTTATTTGCATAGACGCTAAAAAACGGGCCAAGTCGTTTAAATTTTGCCCGGCCTGGTTAGGAGTGACCCGACCTGTAGCCCATTTTCGGAGCGCAGACTTTTGGCCTCGTCGACCTCATTCCAGTCGCAGATATGTCGGTCCTTGCCGGAAATCGAGAGGACCGATGCGATTGCCGACAGAATTACCCAGGTCGTCGTACGTCCCCTGTTTCCGGCCCACGGGAAAGACCGGAGCTGATGCTCACGGCAGGGAGCAAAACCAGCCAAAGGTTGGGCAACCTCCGGCAGCCTTACAGTTTCCGCCGGATGGCCTCGCGTCAGGTGCACGCGCCACGTTCCGCAGTAGGGGCGTTGCAGTTCCTCGCCGGGGTTACCTTCGGGCAGGGGCAGGGGCAGGGTTGCCGCGGCGCAGGGCCGGCTGGGGCCATGGTGCGGATGCGGACCGGGCCGCAACCGGCCTGGCAAACCGGTCTCTCCGAGCGGCCGATAGCCCCGACTATGCCAAGTGGTTCTTCGGGGAGATTTCCTGCGGCGCCAACGGTGGGGATCCTGCAGGAGGCAGTGCGGGGAAGGCGGCCTTGCTTTTGTGGGGAGGGAACCGGAGGTTCCGGGGCGAAGGTGCGTCCGCGTCGGTTCATGGGTTGATGGCGAGAAAAATGAAGGCGGCGAGCAGGAGGAGATGGACGCCTCCCTGCAGCCGGGTGGCCCGGCCGGGGATCACGGTGAGCACGCCCACGACGGCGGTGAGGGCCAGCAGTACCATCTGGGTGGCGCCCAGGCCGAGCAGCAGCGGCCCCTGAAGCCAGATCGAGGCCAGCGCGATCGCCGGGATGGTCAGCCCGATGCTGGCCATCGCCGAGCCCAGGGCCAGATTAAGGCTGATCTGGACCCGGTTGCGGCCGGCGGCGCGCACGGCGGCCAGGGTCTCGGGCGCCAGGACCAGCAGCGCGATCACGACCCCGACGAACGAGGGCGGGAAGCCGGCGGCCTCGACTCCTGCCTCGATGACGGGGGACTCCACCTTCGCCAGCCCCACCACCGCCACCAGTGCCACCAGCAGCAGCGCCAGGCTGGCGACTGTCTGCCGGCCGGTGGGCGGGGCGGCGTGCTCATCCTCGCCAAGGACAGCACCGGCGGAGGTGACAGGGAGGAAGAAGTCGCGGTGGCGCACCGTCTGCGTGGACACGAACATCGCGTACAGCACCAGGGAGGCCACCGCGGCGAAGGCCAGCTGGGCGGGGGAGAACTGCGGGCCGGGACGGCTGGTGGTGAAGGACGGGAGCACCAGGCACACCGTGGCCAGCGTGACCACGGTGGCCAGCGCGGCACCGGTGCCCTCGGGGTTGAACACCGCCAACCGGTAGCGCAGCGCACCGAGCAGCAGCGAGATACCCATGATGCCGTTGGCGGTAATCATCACGGCGGCAAACACGGTGTCGCGCGCCAGCGAGGCCGTCTCGGGCCCGCCGGAGATCATCAGGGTCACGATCAGCGCGACCTCGATGACCGTCACCGCCACCGCCAGCACCAGCGACCCGAACGGCTCGCCGACCCGGTGCGCGACCACCTCGGCGTGGTGCACCGCCGCCAGGACGGTACCGGCGAGCAGGACGGCTGCAATTGATACCGCCACCGGGCCCAGGCTCCGGCCCCACAGGATGACCAGCACCGCGACCGCCAGCACCGGGACGAGAACCACCCACGACAGCACCCAGGCACGCTTGCCGGTAACCATGGGGCCATTATCCCCGGGAACCTTGATGATGGTCATCCCCGGGGAAACAGCCCAACCGGCCCCAAACGGGCGAATGGAGACCCGGCCCCGGGATCAGGCACGCACCGCGGAACCGGCCGGCTGCCCGGGCTGAGCCGCCGCCCGCTGGCCTCGGTGCGCTGGGATGACAGGCAGGGCCCGGGTACGCGCCTGACCGGTCGGCCACTGACCGGCACAGACGGCTGGGAACCGGTCTCCACCCGCACCCTCTCCGCGGTCCTGTCCTGACGGTACGACACCCGCCGGCCCCCGCCTGGAGCCTCAGGGTGGCAGTGGCAGTGGCAGTGGCAGTGGCAGAGGTTGCGGCGGAGGGAGGCCGGGCCAGGGGAGTCAGGTGCGGCCCGGTCCCCTCCGCCGCCTGCCGGGTACCGGAAGGCAGGGCCCCGGCAGGTGCCTCCAGTGTTTCCGGGCAAAGACGCCGGCCGCAAGGCTTTTCAGGGACTTGGAAGGTCCTTCACAGCCGGCACATAGATGCGTCCGGCAACAATGCCCTGCGCTGCGGGGTGGGGAAGGGCCCCGGCCGCAGCGGCGTGAACGCTGTAAGTGAACGCTGTAGAAAAGGGGGAAGTGGCCGGGGCCCCCGCGACGGGTTTGGCGGGCGGGCAGATGGGGGCTGCCGGCCCGGAACAGGGGTCACTATGTCAGGCCGGTTCCAGCGCTGCTGATCCGAGGTCTGGCTCAGACCCGCACCGTAGGGAAAAGCGGTGGTTCTTTATTCGGCGGACGGGGGTAGACAGAAAGAGTGTCCGACCGGGCCGGCCGGTATGCGTCACCGGTCGGCGGCGGGCTGGTGATCCTAGGCCGTGGCGCCCAGGGCAAGGGCGCGGGCGGGCCCGAGGTTTTCACGGCAGGTGGCTCAACGGCCCACGTAGGAGAGTATCGCGCTGAGCGCGGCGGCCGTGCCGTGTACGAGGGCGGCCTCGGGGTCCGGAGCGAAAGCCGGGTGGTGGTTGCCCGCGGGAGACTTCCCGTCCTCGAACTCCGCGGCCGGGAATGCGCCGAAGGCCCAGAAGACCATGGGGACGCCGATCGCGTCGGCGAGCCAGCCGGCGTCCTCCGAGCCCATGCCGAGCGGCTCGTTGATGATCGACTCCTGGCCGAATGCCTCGCGGAACGCAGCCGCCACTCGCTCTGTGTGTTCGGCATCGTTGAAGAGGCGGGGGAAACGGGAGATCTCTACAATTGCCGGTTCGCCGATTCCGGACGCGGCGGCCTCGGCGTTGATGATCCGGCGGATCGCACTGAGGACCTTTGCGCGGGTCTCCTCATCCGGCGTACGGACGTTGAGGCTGAACTCGGCGGTCTCCGGGATGATGTTCTCCTTCAGGCCCGCGTGGAAGGTCCCGACCGTGACCACGGCCGGTGTCGTGGGCGGAAGTTCGCGCGAAACGATGGTCTGCAGGCGCAGGACCATCGCCGCGGCCGCGATGATCGGATCGATCGACTTCTCCGGCTGGGAGCCGTGCGCCTGGCGTCCGCGGACTGTGATGCGCCACGAGTCGGCAAGGCTCGCCATATGCCCGGTGCGGAGCGTGAACGTGCCGGAGGGCTGGGGCATGACGTGCTGGGCCAGGATCACCTCCGGGCGGGGCGCGCGGTCCCATAGCCCGTCGTCGACCATGGCCTTGGCCCCGGCCGCGGTCTCCTCTGCGGGCTGGAAGAGGAGGACGACCGTTCCGGCCCAGGCCTCGCGGTTCGCCGTCAGGTATGCGGCGGCGGCGAGTGCGTTGGTGATGTGGGTGTCGTGGCCGCAGCCATGCATGGTCGGGGCTGTGCTGCCGTCCGGGAGCGTCCCCGTCGCGGTGCTCGCGTAGTCGAGCCCTGTCTCCTCGGCGATCGGCAGGCCGTCGGTGTCGGCGCGGAAGCCGATGACCGGCCCCTCACCGTTGCGCAGGAGGCCGACGACACCGGTCCCGCCGCTGCGGAAGTGCTCGATGCCGAGCTCGTCGAGACGCGCCTCGATGGCCGCGGCGGTCTTGTGCTCGTGGGACGAGAGCTCGGGTGCGCGGTGGAGCGCCTTGTACATCTCGACGTGCTCGGCGACGAAGCCGGGGGAGACCTTGATTCCGGGCGCGAGGGTGACGGTGGCGGCAGCCTGTGTCATGGGAGACCTTTCGTGGATCTTTTGGAGGCGGGTCAGTGTCCGGCGGATGAGGGTGCTGCGGGCGGACCATCGGCGCGCGCGCGGATGATCCACGCGGCAACGATCGAGATGATGACCGCCATCGCGGTGGCAAAGTTCGCCAGGACCGGGACGAACGGGACGACGAGGAACACGATGACCGCGGCGACGATGGCGGCGATAACCGTGATGCGCACGTTCTTCATCGTGATGACGGCCTGTACTGTCACGGCGCCGAACACTGCCGGGAGGATGTAGAGCCGCGCGACGGCGATCAGGTCCGGCGGCAGGGCTCCCACGAGCAACGTGCCGAGGATGCCCACGAGGACCACGAGCGTAATGAGATGGATGAACACCGCGCCGATGATGGCGGCGCCTGCTATGAGTTCCGCACGCCGCGTGCCCGGTCTTTCGTCCAGGTCGGTCTGCGCGATGAGGGCCGCCGGGAGCAGCTTGTTCGCGATATTGCCGATCATGAACGCCTGGTACATCGCGGAGCGCCCGAGGATCGGATAGTACGCGATCGGCTCAACTATGGCGATGACGCCGAACGTCGCGATGACGATACCGACGGCTCGCCACAGATCCGTGCCGGTGATCCCCAGCCCGGTGCCGAATGCGGCGAAGAGGGCCGCGGCGAGGGAGACGAGGAAGCCGAGTGCCAGGGTGATGGGGCCCCAGATGGACGTGGTGCGGTCGAACTGTGCGAGCCCGGTGAGGGGCGCATTATTGGTCTGCGAGGACATGGCTCTTCCGGCCTCTCATCTGGCAGTCATGAAGTAGGCGACGGCGAGGGCCACGACGATCGCGAACCCGAGCCCCCACTCGTGCAGCCAGGACTTCTTGAGGTATTTGGCTCCGAGCAGGCACAGGCCCATCGTGGCAGCCGAGACAAGCAGAGTCGTCAGGTGGACCGGGGACTTCACGGTCTCGGTGAAGGCGAGCGTGAAGAACGCCGCGAGCAGGGCCGCCGCGGGCACGACGGTCATGACCGCCGGATTGATCCTGCGCAACGTCTGGTCGCCCTTGGACAAGATCGGGGTGAGGACGAGCGCCGTGATCATCCACACGAGTCCCCCGAGCGTCATCGCGGCGAACCCGATGGCGAAGATCTTCTGCGTGTAGGTGGGCCCGCCGAGTTGGGCACCTTGGGTGCCTGCGGCGAGGCCCGCGGCCGCGACGTCGAACGCCGCGGAACCCACCAGCCCGATGCGCGTCAGGACGGCCGGGGTGGCGAACAGCGGCAGGAGGGAGATCGCCACGAGCGCGACGGCGAGCGACGGGCCGATGGCCGCTACGGCGCCTGCACGAACGGCGCGGCTCACCTGCTGCTCGGTCAGGTCGGCCGAGGTGCCGGCCTTGCGGATGGCCCGGAGGTAGATGGCCGACTGCAGGATGATGACGGCGAACACGCATGCCGCCGCGACCCACAGCACCGGATGGAAGGCCACCGGCAAGATCTCAGTCGAATTCGGGTCTATGTCAGTAGGATGCATGGCGCTCCTTGGAATGTAATGACCAGAAACGGCGACTGTGAATCAATGAAGCACCTCAGAATGTCCGAAGGTCAACACTCCGCCGTAACTTTTGGGGCCTGCGCGCAGAAGGGGTCTCCGGCGGCATGACTTGGGCAGGGACAGCCGACCTGCGGCTCGGAAATTTGCCTGACGAGAGGGCGGCGGCCATGTGTGCGTCGCATGCGGCTTTCGCCTGGCCAAGGCTCATTCTGCGGTCTTGGCCTCCCCGGCCCGGACAGTGGCTGCGGCCAGAGTTTCCTGCGCCCGGCGCCGAAAGACGTTTCCGCTGAGTGGAGGAACCCTCTTCCGCGGCACGGCGAATCCTGTTCCACTGATGCACGCGATTCCTAACCACCGGCAACCACGTCATCGCAGAGGAGGCCATCGCGTATGAGCCGGGGCGCGTCCGGTCGCCGCCGCCGGCAGCCGGAATGTCCCTCGTCGGGGCCCCTGGCCGAGACCTGCCCCCGCTGTGCCCGGCACTACCGCCTGAAGCTGGAAGGACCAATGATGCTCCCTCTCCTGACCCTCCTTCAGTGGCAGAATCCTTGCGACCGGAGGACGCTGTGAGTGATCCTGCCGCCGGCGCCGGCGGCCCCGCCGGCGCCCGTTCGCTCAAGTTCTCGACCAATGGGATCCCCAGTGCCAACCGTATGGAGCTCTGGTCGATGCACAATGCGAAGGCCCTCATTGCCCTCGACATCCGTACGATGGACGAGTCCCCGCTCACTGCGACCGAGATCAACCTCCACTTCCCATCGATCCGACTGGCCCAGGTGCGCGGGAGCGCCCAGGTCATCGAGCGCAACGAGAAGTTCATCCGTAAGCACCCCATGGACGTCATCGGCGTCTTCTTTGCGCTCAAGGGCGAGGCGTTCTTCTACTACCCCGGCGGCTTCGAGACGTTGCGGCCGGGCCAGGCAGTCATTTACGACGCCGACCGGCCCTTCATGCGCGGATTCCACCGCGGAGTCGAGGAAATGGTCCTGACCATCCCGCGGGACGAGTACCTTGCCCTATCGGGAGGCAAACCGCTTGCGCGGCCCGTCGTCCTCGACTTCCACAAAGCAGGTCCCGAGAACCGGTACGTGCTCGCGCTGGCGCAGCTCGTCCGGGATGCCCTGGTGTCCCGGCCGTGGAGCGGGGCGGGAGCGGCTCCGTCGACGGCACCGGACCCGGCGGTGGTCGAGGCCTCGGCAGTCGAGCTCCTGCGCCTTCTCGTCGCCCCGAAGGGAGCGGGTATACCCGAGGGCTATGTGTCAGCCGCCAAGTGCTTCATCGACGACCACCTCGGCGATCCGAACCTGTGCCCCTCCCAAATTGCCGAAGCGGTCGGCATCAGCGAGCGGCACCTCACTCGTGTCTTCGCCGAGACCGGAGAGCCTCCCGGCACGTATGTCCTGGCTCGGCGGCTCGAGCGCGCTGCGGCTCTGCTCTCCGACCCGGCGGAGGGGGCAACGTCGATCGCCGTTATCGCAGCCCGCTGCGGATTCGCCTCGCAGGCCTACTTTGCCCGGGCCTTCAAAGCGCGTTTCGGCATGACCCCCCTCAACGCCCGTCGGGAAGCTCGCGCCGAAGGGCTGATTCCCCCGAACTGACCTCCGCTGCCTGGGCCAGGGCTGCAATCCCGCATTTCGGGCCCTTCCATGGACGAAGCCACGGTCGGTTTTTGTACTACACGGACACCTTTTTGCACTCTGCGGACGGATACCCCCATCTGACCACCCGCGCCCAATGTGACCTGCAACACTCATGGGCATCGGCAAAAAAGACCCACCCCACACAAGGAGATCTGCTCATGATCACCTCCGCCATCGAGCCTCGGGAGTTGCGGAACGCCTTCGGGCGCTTCGGCACAGGCGTCACGGTCGTCACCACCCACAACGCCGACGGTGAAGTCCACGGCGCCACCGTGAGCGCGTTCACCGCCGTCTCCCTGGACCCGCCGCTCGCGCAGGTCACCCTCATGCGCGAATCGAAGCTCGCCAACTACGTGGTGGGCCAACCGTTCGCGATCAACATCCTGAGCCTCGCGCAGCAGGACACCTGCCTCCACTTCGCCGGGCGTCCGATGAAGGGCGGCCCGGCCTGGGGCGAGAGCGTCACCGGCGTCCCCGTGCTTGCGGGTAACACCGCGACCCTCGAATGCCGGCCGTGGAACGTGTACGACGGGGGCGACCACCTCATCGTCATCGGCGAGGTCGCGGCGCTTGAGATCAACCCCGTGCCCCCGCTGCTGTTCTTCGGCGGCGCGTTCCATCACCTCGGCAGCCTCGTGGGAGGCGCTCCATGGGACTTCTGCGGCGACGGCCACGGTACCCACTTCACGTCCTTCCCCGAGTTCACCTCCGCGTGAGTATCCGCAAACAAAACCCAACCCACCCCAGGCCACGGCAATGCAGCCGTGGGGGCCGTTGAAAGGAAAGACAACTATGACAGAAACCCTCGACCAGCCCACCGCCGCCGAATGCGACATGAGCGCCCGCACGATGCCGGCGAACCCCCTCAAACCGCAGACGGGCGACGAGTACATCGAGTCGATCCGTGACGGCCGCGAGGTGTGGATCTACGGTGAACGGGTCAAGGACGTCACGACCCACCCCGCCTTCCGGAACTCGGTCCGCATGGTCGCCCGGCTCTACGACGGCTTCCACCGTGAGGAGACGGCGGGCAAGCTCCTCGTCCCGACCGATACGGGGTCGGGCGGCCTCACCCACCCGTTCTTCAAGGCCGCCCGCAGCGTCGAGGACCTGAAGGCCTCCCGGACCGCGATCGAGACCTGGGCCCGGATGTCCTACGGCTGGATGGGCCGCTCCCCGGACTATAAGGGTTCGTTCCTCGGAACGCTCGGCGGAATGCCGGAGTACTACGAGCCGTACTCGGACAACGCCATGCGCTGGTACAGCGAGTCGCAGGAGAAGGTCCTCTACTGGAACCACGCAATTGTCAACCCGCCCGTGGACCGCCACCTCCCGCCGGACCAGGCCGGCGACGTGTTCATGAAGGTCCAGAAGGAAACCGACGCCGGCCTCGTCGTCTCGGGTGCCAAGGTCGTTGCGACCGGCTCGGCGATCACGCAGTACAACTTCATCGCCCACTACGGCCTGCCGATCAAGCGCAAGGAGTTCGCGCTGATCTGCACCGTCCCGATGGACGCCCCCGGCGTGAAACTCATCTCCCGCGCCTCCTACTCGCACCAGGCCGCCGTCATGGGCACCCCGTTCGACTACCCGCTCTCCTCGCGCCTCGACGAGAACGACGCAGTGTTTGTTTTCGACAATGTCCTCATCCCGTGGGAGAACGTCTTCTCCTATGGGGACGTCGACAAAATGAACAACTTCACTCCGGCAACCGGCTTCCTCAACCGCTTCTCCTTCCAGGGTGTCATCCGTCTGGCGGTCAAGCTCGACTTCATCGCCGGTCTCCTCCTCAAAGCACTCGAGATCACGGGAACGAAGGACTACCGCGGCGTGCAGACACGCGCCGGGGAAGTGATTGCCTGGCGTAACATGTTCTACGCCCTGGCCGATGCGATGGCCCTCAACCCCAACGAGGGCCCCAACGGGACGGTCCTGCCGAGGGGCGACTATGCCATGGCCTACCGCGTGTTCATGTCGATCGGCTACCCGCGCATCAAGGAGATCATCGAGCAGGATGTCGCCTCGGGCCTCATCTACCTCAACTCGAGTGCGCACGACTTCAAGACCCCCGAGATCCGCCCGTACCTGGACAAGTACCTCCGCGGCTCCGAGGGCGTCCAGGCGGTGGACCGGGTGAAGCTGATGAAGCTCCTGTGGGATGCCATCGGTACCGAGTTCGGCGGCCGCCACGAGCTCTACGAGCGCAACTACGCCGGCAATCACGAAGGCGTCAAGCTTGAGACGCTGATTGTCGCCGAGGCGCAGGGCACGACGGCGGCCATGAAGGGCTTCGCGGACCAGTGTCTCGCCGAGTACGACCTCGACGGCTGGACCGTCCCCGACCTCATTAACAACGACGACGTGAGCATCTTCCTCAAGCGCTGACCCTGCCCACTGTGCCCCGGTTCGGCCCGCCTACGCCGGTCCGGGGCACAGTGGGCTCACTGAAGAGCCGCCACCAAAGGACGCCATGTCCCTGAAGTCCTCCCCGAAGCCCTCCCCGAAGCCCTCCGAGCTGCCGGCGCCGAGGGCTGGGAGAAAATCTACCCGTACTATCTGGTCTTCCAGGACAGGCTCAGGGAGGCCGAAGACGCCAAGTTCTGGTTTTGCGACAGCATTTACTGGCCCACCGTCTTCAGGCCCTTCGAAACCATCGGCGGCGAGTTCGCGGTCAAGTGCCTGGGCCAGTACAACGCCCGGCACCTGATGATCCCCAACGCCAACGGCATCGAGTTCCGCATCCACCTGGGCTACATCGCCTACCTGGACTTCTTCAACTTCTGCAAGGAAGTCTTCCCGAACATCGGACCAGCCGAACGCCATCATGGTGCAGGGCGTGGACATGGAGCCGTTCCGCCCCGACGAGGAGCTGATCGCGGAGAAGGAACGCATCGTCGAGGAATACCGGAACCTGCTCGAGGGCGAGACCCAGGCGCTCTTCGACGCCACGCGCACCCTCGCGGCCCTCGCCTACCCGTACGTCGAAAACCACAACTTCTACATCGAGCACTGGACCATGGGCGTCTTCTGGCGCAAGATCCGCAAACTGTCCCGGATGATGCACGCCGAGGGCTTCTGGACCGAACCCGACGACCTGCTCTACCTGAACCGCAACGAGGTCCGCGACGCACTCTTCGACCTGGCCACCGGCTGGGGCATCGGCACCAGGCCGATCGGCCCGACCTACTGGCCCGGGGAGATCGAACGCCGCCGCGGCATCGGGAATGCATGGTGATGCCGTCGAAGGCGTGGACGGCGATCCTCATTGTGGCCCGATTCCATCCCTGGACGTCGTTTGCGCCACTCACGATACCGGGTGCCGCCCCGGCAGGTTGGTGAGGGACAGGTAGTTCCTCATGACAAGGAGAACATCATGACCGCACCGCGCCGGGCCCTGATCGTCGTGGACGTGCAGCAGGAATACTTCGACGGGATCCTGCAGATCCAGCACCCCCGCGCGAGCAGTCGCTGGCCAACATCCTGCGCGCCCTGGATGTCGCCGGACGGCAGGACATGCCCGTGGTGGTGGTCCGGCACCAGCTGCCCGGGGCGCACCGGTCTTCGCGGCCGGCTCCGCCGGCTGGCAGCTGCATCCCGAGATCGAGAGGCGCGCCACCGGATCCTGGAAGCGGGTGGCCAAGGACAAGGCCAGCGTCTTCGCCGGCACCGACGTCGCGCGATGGCTGGCCGAGAAGCAGGTCGATACCATCACGATCGCCGGCTTCATGACCAACAACTGTGACCTGGCCACCGCCGCCGGGGCCGAAGAGCTCGGCCTGGCCGCCGAGATCCTCTCCGATGCCACCGGCGCCGTCCACCTGGCCAACGAGGCCGGCAAGGTGCCGGCCGGGCAGCTGCACCAGACCCTGCTGGTGCTGCTGCAGTCCAACTTCGCCGCCGCGGCCGACACCGATACGTGGGCCGCCGCCGTCGAATCCGGTAAGGCACTGCCCAGGAGCGGCCTCGGCACCTCCGCGGCCCGGGGCCGCGCCGCGTACCAGGGCAGCGAATCCCCGGCGACCGCCTAAGCCCCGGCCGCCGCGGCGCCGGGGACAATGCGCCGCGGCAAAAGGACGGCGGGCCTGCCGCAGCCATATCCGCTCTCAGTTCGTGTCCGCTGGGGCCCGCCTTGCCGCGGCCTTGGCCGGTGGTTGTCTCCTGTGCCTTGGCTGGGTGAACTTCGCGTTCAGCTTGGGATTGGAGGCCCGAAGGACCGGGTCTGGAAGAAGGTGCGGTAATTGCCTGTCCGCCCCCGGTCCTAGGAACTAGGGGCGGACAGGCCTTGGATCTGTCGCAGTTGTAGTTCTACTTCACCCCTGCCCGGGTCAGCGGTGCGGACGCCTGGCTCAGGCTAAGTCCCTTGGTCTCGGGCGCGAGCAGCTGGGCGGTGAGTCCGCCGAGGGCGCAGAATCCGGCCGCGATGAGCACGGTGGTGCCGGTGCCCAGGACCTCGACGGACAGGGGAAGAATGAAGGTTCCTGCCGCCCCGCCCACCCGGGAGAAAGCGGTGGCCAGGCCGACGCCGGCTCCCCGGATCTCGGTGGGGAAGATCTCGCCCGGGTAAACGCCGCAGAGGGAAGATGAAATGGCATTGGTGAAGGAGAAGGCCAGGAAGCAGGCCAGGATGATCATCGGCGAGACGTGGGCGAAGAGTCCAATGAGGATCAGAGCTGCCGCGCCGATCCACATCGGCGGGATGGCCAGCTTGCGGCGTCCGACCCGTTCGATGAGGAACATGGCGGCCACCGCCCCGGCCACGGCGACGCCGTTGAGCAGCAGCGCGCCTGCCAGGCCGTCCTGCACGCCCAGGCTCTCGAGCACGATCGGGGCGAAGGTGCCGATCGCATAGTACGGGGTGACATTGGCCGCCCAGTACACGCAGGCAAAGATCGTCGCTTTGCGGTACTGGGGCGAGAACAGCCGGCTGAAGCTTGTCGACTGACGCTTTTCGCCGGCCAGCTCCTCCACGTCGGCCTCTTCCATGTGCTCGTTGGCAATGGCGAGGCCTTCCTCGATGCGTCCCTTGCTGATCAGCCAGCGCGGGGACTCCGGGCTTCCGAGGCGGAGCAGGAAGACGATGAGCGAGGGGACCGTGCTCATGCCGAGGATAATGCGCCAATCGGCGTGGATGGCGGTGGAGAGGAAGTACCCAAGGGCGTAGGAGCCGAGGTAGCCCACGTACCAGGCGACCTCCTGGAAGGCCAGGAGCTTGCCCCGGAGCCGTGCCGGGGAGAACTCGGCCAGCAGCGGCCAGCCGATGGCGTAGTCGGCACCGATGGCCATGCCCATGAGCAGGCGGATGGCAAAGAGCTGCCACGGCTCGGCGACGAAGAACTGGGCGGCGGAGCCGACGAGGAAGATGGCCAGGTCGACGATGAACATCGGCTTGCGGCCGATCTTGTCCGCCAGATAGCCGCCGATGGGCCCGCCGAAAAAGATGCCGATCAGGGCCGAGGCGCCGATCAGGCCCTGCCAGGCGAAGGACAGGTCCAGGTCGGCCGTCAGCGCCGGCATGACGAGCCCGATGCCGCCGAGGATGAAGCCGTCGATGAACATGCCGCCGGCGATCACCGCACTGAGCTTGTACAGGAACCGCTTCTTTTGCGGATCCTGTGCGACCGACGATTGTGAAGACGGCGTTAGGGCCGGGGTAATAGATGTATTCACGGTGGACTTCCTTGTACTCGTGCTCGTCGAAGTGGGTATCGACGCCGCTGATGCTCGCGGCGGGAGAACAGGGGCGGGATAAGTGGACGCCTGGCACAGCTGATGCCAATAGCTTTTATGGTCAGGGTTTGACTCCTGCAGCCTGGCTGTCGCCACTTGGGGAGGGGGAGAAGGTTCCGACCGCAGGAAAGCGTTCATGTTTTGAACGTTGCGTTCGAAGATATGACGCCGGTCACACAAAGTCAAGCATTCGGTTTACCGTTGACAATTGCGGCCGTGACGCATAAATTGAACGTCACGTTCAAAAGTTCACTGCAGTCATCTCGATTATGCGACGGTGAGCCATCCCCTAAAGGGCTTCCACGGCTGCCCGGACACCTTGTTCAACGGGCGCTTTCAGGAATGGACACTCCACCAACATCAGCAGATACGAACAAAGGAATCCTGTGAGCACTACTACCAACGAAGGACCCGGCGTGGCCCTCGAAGCGAGCAACCAGGCATTGCCTGCGAGGATGGCGGCGGTGTTGCTCACCGGCCACGGCGGCCTGGAGAAGCTCGAGTACCGCACCGACGTGGCTGTCCCGGCCCCCGGTGAGGGCGAGGTCCTCATCGAGGTCGCCGCGGCGGGTATCAACAACACCGACATCAACACCAGGGTCGGCTGGTATTCCAAGGCCGTCGATGCCGGCACCAACGCCGGCGGCGCCGAGGGGTTCGCCGAGATCACCGACGCCGACGCGGCCTGGTCGGGCCAGGCCCTGACCTTCCCCCGGATCCAGGGCGCCGACGTCGCCGGGCGCATCGTGGCGGTCGGCGAGGGCGTTGCCCCTGAGCGGATCGGGGAGCGGGTCCTGGTGCGGACCATGCTGCGCAGCTACGTCGGATACCGTCCCTTCGAGTGCTGGACCCTGGGCAGCGAATGCGACGGCGGGTTCGCCCAGTTCGCCGTCGCACCCGCCCGGGAAACCTACGCGGTGCACTGCGACTGGAGCGATGCCGAGCTGGCCGCCGTCCCGTGCGCCTACTCCACGGCCGAAAACATGCTGCACCGCGCCGGTGTGGGCGCCGAGCGGGTCCTGATCACCGGGGCCTCGGGCGGCGTGGGCCTGGCCGCGGTGCAGCTGGCCAAGCGCCGCGGCGCCACCGTCATCGCCGTCTGCTCGCCCGCCAAGGCCGGGCAGGTCAGGGCCGAAGGCGCCGACCATACGATCGACCGGGGAGCAGACCTTGCGGCCGAACTCGGCCGCAACTCCATCGACGTGGTCATTGACATGGTCGGCGGACCCCAGGTGCCCCGGCTGCTCGAACTGCTGCGCCCGGGCGGCCGGTATGCCATCGCCGGCGCGATTTCCGGCCCCCTGGCCCAGATCGACCTGCGCACCATCTACCTCAAGGACCTGCAGCTGCTTGGCTGCACGTTCCAGGACGACGAGGTCTTCGAAAACCTCATCAAGTACATCGAGGCCAACGAAATCCGTCCCGTCGTCTCCAAGACCTATCCCCTGGCCGACATCGCCCGGGCCCAGGAAGACTTCCTGAGCAAGAAGCACACCGGCAAGCTCGTCCTCATCCCGCCGGCCGTGAACAGCACCAATGAAACGGAGACCGCACAGTGAAGATCACCCGCATCGACCTGTACCAGGTGGACCTGCCCTACTCCGGAGGGACCTACCACCTCTCCGGGGGACGCACCTACGAATCCTTCGATGCCTCGATCGTGAAAATCACCTGCGACGACGGCACCGAAGGATGGGGCGAAAGCACGCCCTTCGGCCCCACCTGGATTGCCGCGCACGCGCTCGGCGCCCGCGCCGGCATCGCGGAACTGGCCCCCGCGCTGCTGGGCCGCGATCCGCGCCAGGTGGATCGCATCAACGACCTCATGGACGCCACCCTCGTCGGCCACAACCACGCCAAAACCCCGCTGGACGTCGCCTGCTGGGACGCCTTCGGCAAGTCGGTCGGCCTGCCCGTCAGCGAGCTGCTGGGCGGTTCCACCGGCGTGCCCATGCCGATGATTTCCTCGATCTACGCGGGGGACCCCGAGGAAATGCGCCGCCGGGTCGCCGAGCACCGTGCCCGTGGCTACCGCGGCCACTCCGTCAAGATCGGGGCCACCGAGAGCGAGGGCGGACCGGCGCTGGACGCCGAGCGCATCGCCGCCAGTTTGGCCGACAAGCGCCCCGGCGAGTTCTTCATCGTCGACGCCAACGGCGGACTGCTGCCCGAAACCGCCCTGCGGATGGCGGCCATGCTGCCGCCGGGCCTGGACTTCGTCCTCGAGGCCCCCTGCGCCACCTGGCGGGAAACCCTCTCGCTCAGGAAGCGCTTCCCGTACCCCGTCTTCCTCGACGAACTCGTCGTGCAGGAGGAGGATGTTGCCTTCGCCGCCGCCCACGACGCGGCCGACGGCATCGGGCTGAAGATCTCCAAGTTCGGCGGGCTCACCCCCGGCCGGCGCGTCCGCGACATCGCCCGTGCCGCCGGCCTCACCGTCAGCGTCCAGGACACCGTCGGATCGACCATCGCCTTCGCCGCCATCGCCCAGCTCGGGGCCGCCGTGCCCGAACGGATGCTGCGCTGCATCCTCAACAGCGAGGACATGGTCACCCTCAAAACGGCCAGGTTCGACGTTCTCCGCGAAGCCGGCGGCATCCTCCTCCCCGACGCCCCGGGCCTGGGCATCGAGGTCAACGAGGACGTCCTCGGCGAGCCCGTCGCCGTCTGGGGCGCCTAGCCACCGGGCTGGCCCGCTTGTGTTCCCTCATCTGCATGAAAGGGGAACACAAGCGGTACCAAACCCAGGACGCGGGACTAAGTGAATAACGGCGAAAGCGCAGTCGGCGTAGATCACAGCCTGACCAGCTACGAAGATGCCGGCTTCAGCCGGTTCCTCCGCCCGGGCCTTCCTTTCCTCCGCCGGGCCCGACTTCGCGCGGCCGAACGTATGGCTGCTGCCAGTTCCCCTGGCGGGTGAATCGCGGCTCGTTCACAGCCTTTTCCCGATGGCATGCCGCATCACGGTCAACTGTCTGCGGTAAACGGAATCCTGTTAACCGTAGCCCGCTACACTGGGAGGAGCTCACGAGAGGTGGAGATACATGGCTTTGGCGCGCGGCGTCGCCCGTGCGGAGGCATTGGGCGAGCAGGTTGTGGCGGTGTTGCGGTCCGACATCCTAACAGGCGATCTTCCTCCCGGGGATCTGCTGGTCGAGGCCGCGCTCGCGGAATCCTTCGGGGTCAGCCGCGGTCCCGTCAGGGACGCTTTGCGCACGTTGTCTGGCGAGGGCCTGATCGCTCCATCCGGCAGGAGCTACCGGGTTGTTGGCCTGGACCAGCAGGACCTCCGCGACCTCTTCGCACTACGCGAGCTGCTCGAGGTCGCGGCCGCGCAGCAGTGTGCGGTATCGGATCCGGACGGGTTGCGCCAGGCGGCGGAAGCCGCCCTGGACGATATGCGAAGGGCGGACGAAGCTGGAGACACGGACGCGTTTGCCCGTGCAGACGTGGCGTTTCATTCTGCGTTTTTCACCTCCTGCGGCAACCGCCGGCTGTTGGCGGTGTGGGAGCAGCAGGTGCCGACCTTCACGGAGTTGTTCCGTTTGACCACAGCTTTGGACGAGCCCTTGTCGCGCTCGGTGGAGTGGCATCGTCTGATGCTTGACACGGTCTATGCCGGAGATCCGGATTCCATCGCAGCCGAGGTCCGGAAGCTCGTCGTGGGCGGCGAGGAACAGATCATCGCCGCCCAGCGTAAGCTGCTCGAACAACGGGGCGCTCCAACCTCCCAGACCGCCCGGTCATAGGATTCCGTTAAAGTCGGTCCCTGAATCAGTGATGGCGTCGAATCTGCGGCGTGTGTAGTCAGCGTCGATCGCGGTTCCCCTGGCCCGCGAAATCACGGTGGAAAGCAAACTGGAACTCGACTATGTCCGGACCGAGTTGTCGAAAGTCAAATGCCTCCCGGCCATTTTTGATTGGCCGCTAACTGTGACTATGTCCGGACCGGCCCGGACACAACCGTGGGCTTTAGGCTTCCGCCCGAGGTGTCCCCCCAAGACCCGGGTTCCGGGACAGTAGAGCCTTGTGGATATCACTTGCTCGTGGCGCGGGGATCATTCGCTATTGCCCGGGGCCAAGGCCAAAACATCCAACGTACTCGTCCGGGTAGTCGACCAGCCGGAGAGTTGCCGCAGTTTTTCGAGCAGGCCAACTGCAATCCCGCAACTGTCCGCGGAGCCTGTGGGCGTAGCCGGGATCCAAGCGGGCCGGGCCGAGGGCCGATTCCGCATTGGTTGTCCGCTTTCCCGGGCGGTCGAGCACCTGGCCGGCGAAATAGCCCGTTTCGCCGCAGGTGTAGGCGTTTTGACGCTGAGCATGCGGATGCCGTCCGTGCGGGCTGCCGTCACCAGCCTCGGCGCGGGTTTCCCGCGGCCTGTCGATTCCCTGGCCCCGGAATGGGGACCCGTGCAGTGCGATCGACAGGGTGCGCCGGAGGCCGGAGCGAAGACTAGCCGGCGACGATGAGGTGCCAGGGGGGAGCGGCGAGGGCCGCAACCGGGACGGGCACCGAGTCCAGACCTGTTCGCGGACCCTCGAAGCGGGTGCCGGGGGCAAACCGCGCGCTGTTGGAAGCGACCACCTTGCCGGTTTCGGTGATGAGGGCGACGTGTTCATTCCGGCGGCCAAGGTTGCGCAGGAAAGCGCGCTCGATGAAGTCCATCGAGAGATCGGCCCCTGCCACGGCCGCCGTACGCGCTCCGTGCAGTACCGGCCTCGAGGCGGTGACGACTTTCATGTCGAAGGCGCCGCCGAAGTCTATGTACGGGCCGGTGAGTTCGGGGCGGCCGGACGCCAGGGGGCGCTCGAACCAGGTCATTTCGGTGTAGTCGTAGTAGTTGACCGAGGCCGGGTTGAGATTGTGGGGGATGAACACCAGTTGCCCCCCGATATAGCTCCACCATTGGTGCCAGGTTTCAGCGTCCTTGAGCAGCCCAGGGGTGACCGAAACTCCGGCACTGTCGACAAGGCCGCCCTGTTCCATGACGATGCCCTGGACGACCGGCTTCAGGGACTCCAGCATGCTTCGTGACGTTCCCGAATCGGTAAGAATCCTCGTGGTCTCTTCGGCCAGCACCGCCAGGTCGGCGAAGACCCTTTCGAGGTGCTGGCCAAGAGCCTCGGCGGTCGAATGCAGGACCTCCTCGAGGGACTTCATCGCGGATCCGCCAAGTCCGAGGTCAGGAGAGCCAGATGTTGGTCGATAATGAGGGCGCCTTCCTGTTCGAAATGGGCGATCGCGATGTCCTCGGCCGCGCCCGGGTCTCCCTGCTCGATCTTGCCGAGGAGTGCTTCATGCCCCTGTACGGCGTTCGTGTGCTCGTGCACCCATGCCTCGCCCCACGTCAAGGGGGACAGTTCGGCCTGGACCTGGATGAGAAGCGTGGTCAGGCGGCGGGACTGCGCTGCCACGCCGAGTCCGATGTGCAGCCGGGCATCCGTCTGGCGAAGCATGTGCGGCTCCGAGCTTGAAGCGAACCGCTGGGCGAGGCTCTTCAGGCGCCGGAGGTCCTGCTCGTCGGCGCGTCGGGATGCCAGCCGTGCTGCGGAGCCTGCGGTTGAGGCCGCCAGGTCGATGAGGTCCCGCAGGTCGTCGCTCTTGTATCTGCGCAGTTCGCGCGCGATGTCCGTCTCGCGTACCGGGGGCGTTCCTGTGACATAGCTTCCGCCTCCCCGCCCCCGGCGCGTCTCGAGGAGTCCCTTGCTCCGGAGAACAGCCAGGGACTGCCGGAGGGTGAGGGGGGAGACGCCCATACGGTCGGCCATTAACTGTTCCGGAGGCAGCCGCTCGCCAGGGTTGAGCAGGCCCAGGCCGATGGCGGTCTCAAGTTGCTGGGTTACCTGCTCGGCGCGGCCGGATGCTTCCGGTCCCTGAGCCCGGACCTGTGCCGCCATATCGAGGGCACGGAGGGATACTGATCCACCGACATCTCCCACCGTTGTTGCCATGGAATCCGGCCACTCCTCGATAGCGCACTACGCCTGGAATTATAGACTATGAGAGTAAATTCTAAATTATAAGACCTGCTTCCTCCAGGGCATGGCCGCA
The DNA here is from genome assembly GCF_042679445.1 of Arthrobacter sp. GCM10027362. Taxonomy (NCBI): domain Bacteria; kingdom Bacillati; phylum Actinomycetota; class Actinomycetes; order Micrococcales; family Micrococcaceae; genus Arthrobacter; species Arthrobacter sp. GCM10027362. Next base: position 7,145 of record NZ_JBHTML010000029.1, on the reverse strand, counting down.
TGCGGGGCGGACGCGGGCTGCCTGGTGATTCATGCCTCCCGTCCGCCGGCTGCTCCGGCGGGGTTCCCGCCGCACCAGCCGCCGGGTTTTCAATTCCGGCCGGTCCAACCACGTCGGCGAAAGACCGGCCCCGGGGCCGGCCGTGAACCGCCGGCAAACCGGGGGCCTCGATGACGTAAACATTTAAAGTTAAATTCTATTGCCTAACACCGGCCGTTCCCTTTACAGTGGAGGAAGCCACAGGAGTGTTCCACGTCACATCCGAGGCGCCCAATGACATGCATGACCCACGGAGGTTGACGATGAATCCCTTGTCCCTGACAGGCCAGGTGGCCTTGGTTACAGGTGCCGGTCACGGAATCGGCCGTGCCAGCGCCTTGGCTCTCGCCCAGGCAGGCGCCCTGGTGGTGGCATCCGACGTCGATTTCGGGCGGGCTGCCGAAACCGAGCAGCTGATCAAGAGCGCCGGCCATAACGGCGTTGCCGCCATGGCCGACGTGACGGATGAAAAGGCGATGCTCGCGGTGGTCGATGACATCGTCCGCACGCACGGCCGGCTGGACGTCGTCCACGCCAACGCCGGCGTGCTCATGGCCGGAACCGCACTGACCCAGACCCTTGACGAGTGGGATAAGACGTATGCGGTCAACGTCCGCGGCACGTTCCTCACGGCGCGCGCGGTACTCCCGCAGATGATCAAGCAAAAATCGGGCGCGATCATCATCACGGCGTCCGTCTCCGGGCTGATCGGGGAGCCGGACCTTGTCGCCTATAACTCCTCCAAAGGCGCCTTGGTGAACCTCACGCGGCAGCTTGCGATCGAGTACGCCGGGCATGGAATCCGCGTCAACGGCATCTGCCCCGGCTGGATTGAGACCGGATTCAACGATCCCGTGCTCGGCCATCTGGACACCGAGGATCTGGAACAGCTCGTCGGACGGCAGGTACCCCTGGGCCGCCAGGGGACGCCGGACGACATCGCCCCCTCGGTGGTGTTTCTCGCGTCGGACTGGGCCCGGTACATCACCGGACAGCTGCTTCCGATCGACGGGGGACTGACGTCAATGTAACCGCCCGGCTTTGCGGGCGCCGATCATCCGCAGCATTCACGGAACCGGCCGCAAAAAGCGGCGTGGTCAAGCTCTTCCCTCATGACAACCGGCTCAACACCCCAAGGACTCCGTTCCATGTCTGTCTCCCAATCACAGCGCTCCGACGAGGAAATCCTCGCCAATCTGGGCTACAAGCCCGAGCTGAAGCGATCCTGGTCCGGCTTTTCCAACTTCGCCATCTCCTTCTCGGTCATCTCCATCCTCAGCGGTCCCTTCATCAGCTTCTTTATCGGATGGAACAACGGCGGTCCCATGGCCATCAGCTGGGGCTGGCCGGTGGTGTGCGCGCTGATCCTCGTGGTCGGCCTGTGCATGGGCGAACTCGTCTCGGCGATGCCCACCTCCGGCGGCATGTACTACTGGGCGGCCAAGCTGGGCAGTCTCCGGTCCAGCTACTTCACCGGCTGGCTGGACTTCCTCGGGCTGCTGGCCATTGTCGCCGCGGTCTCCTACGGCTGCGCGACCTTCATCGACCTGACCCTGTCCTCGTTCAGCCAAACCTGGGCCGACGGCTACTCGCTGACCCGGGTGTTCCTGATCTTCATCGGAGTGCTGGTCGTCGTCACGCTCCTCTCGATCTTCTCCAGCCACCTGCTGGCAATCTTCAACAACATCTCGGTGTGGTGGCACGTCATCGGCACGGTCGCCATCATCGCCATCATCATTTTCGTGCCGGAACGCCACGCCAGCATCGCGGACGTGTTCACCCAGCGGATCAACAACACCGGCATGTTCGACGGCGCCACCACCGGACTCGGGTTCCTTTTCCTCGTGCTGCCGCTGGCCGTGATCCTGCCCCAGTTCACCGTTACGGGGTACGACGCCTCCTGCCACATGTCCGAAGAGACCAAGGGGGCCTCCAATTCGGCCGCCAACGGCATCTGGCAGGCCATCCTCTATTCGGCGATCGGTGGCTGGATCCTGCTGCTGGGCATCCTGTTCGCCGTGCAGGACGCCGACGCCGTCAGCGCCAGCGGCGGCAGCGTAGTCACCGTGCTGAACCAGGCACTCAGCGGCCCCTGGGTCAGCGCCGTGCTGGTGATTTCCACCGTGGGACAGTGTTTTTGCGCGATGGCCTGCATGACCTCCACCACCCGGATGCTGTTCGCCTTCAGCCGGGACGGCGCGGTTCCCGGGGCCCGCTTCTGGACCCGCCTGAACAAGAGCGGGGTGCCGCTGTACAGCGTGGCCCTGGTTGCCGCCCTGGCGATCATCCTGACCCTGCCGGCCCTGGTGGAAGTGGACATCAACGGCGCTCCCGTACCGGTGGCGTTCAACGCCGTCGTCTCCATCGGCGTGGTGGGGCTGTACCTGGCCTTCGCCATCCCGATCTTCCAGCGCCTGCGCAAGGGCTCGGCCTTCGAGTCCGGCACCTGGACCCTCGGCCGCCACTACAAGTGGCTAAACCTCGTCGCCGTCATCGAGATTGCGATCACCACCGTGATCGCGATCCTGCCGACCTCCCCGGGCGGGGTCCCGTGGAACCCCGAGTTCGAGTGGAAGTACGTGAACTACACGCCCCTGGTGGTCGGCGGCACCCTGCTGGCGCTGTGGCTGGCCTGGCAGATCCGGGCCAGGAACACCTACACCGGTCCCCGCCACACCGTGGACCTGCCCCCGGGACTGACCTCGGCGGACGAGCTGGAAATCGAGTACGAGCAGCACCACCCCGGCCACCATCACCACCATGCGCCGCACGGACAGGGCGAGCAGGACCGGTCCAACAGCGCCAGCCCCGGAGCCTGAGCCCAGGTACCGGGTCGGCGGACGTGCCACCGCTGGCTGTCCCGGCCGGGGCAGCCAGCGGTGGCACGCCCGGCACGAGACCTTCCCGGGCCGGGCGCAATGGACGCAGGGACCGGGCTGGACGGCAGGAAGGCGTACATTGCTTTTCCTTTGGTGCGGTGTGCGCCCGGGACCCGTGGCCCCGGGCGCACACCGCACCGTGGCGCAGCCGTGGCCCCGGGGCTATGCGGCGGTAATGCGTACCGGCAGCGACTCGAAGCCGCGCAGGACATTGTGCAGGATCGGCACCGGCGCGCCGTCGGGCTCGATGGTGGCCACGCGTTCGAGCAGCTGCTGCAGGATGATCTCCATTTCCAGGCGGGCGATCGGCTGGCCGACGCACTGGTGCAGGCCCATGCCGAAGGCCACGTGCCCGGAGGCGCTGCGGTCGAGGTTGAAGTCGTCGGCGTTGTCCCCCCACTTGCGCGGGTCGCGGTTGGCGGCGCCGATGAACACCAGCACCTTGGCTCCGGCGGGGATCTTCACCCCGCCCAGTTCGGTGTCCACCGCGACGGTGCGGTGGAACTTCTGGAACGGCGATTCCACGCGCAGCGCCTCGTCGACGGCGAACCTGGCCATCTTCGGATTCTGGCGCAGGCGTGCCCACGCCTCGGGGTAGCGTGCCAGCACCGAAAGCGTGTTGCCGATGCCGAAGATGGTGGTGTCCACGCCGGCCGAAAGCAGTGCGCGGACCAGCAGGGTGGCCTGCTGTTCGGTAATCAGCCCGTCCCCGACCCGGTCCCAGATGCGGGCGCCGAAGCCGGTGTCGTTGAGGTTCTCCCGCTCGCAGTTGCGCATCACGGCCGCGGCGTGTTCGTCGCCGTGGGCGAAGGCCTGCTGGAAGATGTAGTTTTCCGGTCCGAAGGCGTTGAAGACCATGTTGCCGTAGGGCAGCAGGTGCTCCCGGCCTTCGTCGGGGATGCCGACGGCGTCGGGAAAGACCCGCAGCGGGTACTTTTCGGCCAGGTCGGTGACGGCGTCGAAGCGGTCGCGGCGGGCCAGCTCCTCGGTCAGCTCGACCGCCGGCGGCGTGAAGGGCCCCCGAAGCGCCCGGACCGTGCCGGGGTTGATCACGCCGGTCAGGGCGCGGCGCATCACGGTGTGGACGGGCGGGTCCGATTCCAGGATGCTGGGCGGACGCCAGCCGGAATCCTTGCGGATGTCCCGTGGGCCGAGGCCGCCGGAGGAGATGTAGGTTTCGAAGTCGGTCAGGACCTCGTAGACCTCCTGGTATCCGGCGACGGCATAGCTGCCGGTGTGCTCGAGGTAGGAGACCGGGCCGGCGTCGCGGAGCCGGGTGAGGAAGGGGTAGGGGTTGAGGATGTTTGCGGTATCGAAGGGATCGTCGGCCAGGACGGCGGGTTCGTGGATCATGGCAGTCATGGTGCTCCTGAAACGCTTGGGAAGGGAATAGCGGCTAGAGGTCGAGGACAAGCCGCGGGCAGCCGGCGGCGGCGCGGGAGACGCAGACCAGCATGACCTCGCCGGCCTCGCGGTCCTCCGCGGTCAGGACGGCGTCGCGGTGCTCCGGTTCCCCGGAGATGATCTGCGTCTCGCAGGTGCCGCACAGCCCGCCGCGGCAGGAGGAGAGCACGCGGACGCCCACCTCCTCGACGGCCTCGAGGATGCTCTTGTCGGTCGGCACGGTCACCGTGGTGCCGGTGCGGGCCAGTTCCACCTCGAACGCCTCGCTGGCCGCGCCCGCCCCGAGGGCCGAGGCGACGAAACGCTCGGTGTGCAGGGCGCCGGGAGGCCAGCCCATGCAGCGCTCCTCGACCGCGCCGAGCATGCCGGAGGGGCCGCAGGCGTAGACGAGCATGTGGGCGCGGGGCAGCCCGAGGATGGCGTCGAGGTCCATGCGCCCGGACTCGTCCTCGGCAATGATCTGGATCCGTTCCGCCCCGTAGCGCTCCAGGAGCCGGTCCGCGAAGGCCATGGTTCCCCGGCTGCGCCCGCCGTAGACCAGCCTCCAGTCCTTGCCGGCCCGGTCGGCGGCCTCGATCATGGGGATCAGCGGCGTGATGCCGATGCCGCCGGCCATGAAGAGGTAGCGGCGGGAATCGAGCATCGGGAAGTTGTTGCGCGGCGCCGAAATGGTCAGCGGGCTGCCGGGGGCCAGCTCGTGGACCGCCTGCGACCCGCCCCGCGAGTCGGGCACCCGGAGCACGCCGATCCGCAGGTGGTCCAGCTCCCCGGGCGAGGAGCACAGCGAGTACTGGCGGACCAGGCCCTCGCCGAGGTGGACGTCGATGTGCGCCCCCGGCTGCCACGGCTGGAACGGCTCGCCGTCCAGGCGCCGCAGGACCAGGGACACAACCTGGTCCGCAACGGTTTCCACCTGGTCGATGACGACGTCGATGGTCGCCAGTGCCGTTTCGGTCGTCGCTGCTGCCGTTGCGGTCATCGGTACTCACTTCCTTGCGGTGTATGCCGGCGGTGTTGTGCCGGCGGAAAACTCGAGGGGATAAGGGGCGGGCGCACCCCTTCGGGGGTCAGGCCTCCAGGCCCAGCCGCCTGCGGTCGCGCTGCTGGTTGATGAAGAGCATGGAGAGGATGCCCACGCCGAGCATCATCGCGCCGGTGAGCACGAAGGCGTGCTCGTAGCCGGCGGCGGCGCTGGAGGCCGCGCCGATCAGGACGCCGACCACGGCCGGGGCCAGCAGGCCGCCGCTGGTGAGGATGGCGTTGCCGATCTGCAGCATGGCGCCGCGCTGGCCGATGGTGGTCGTTTCGGCCACCACCAGGTAGGTGAGCGCGAAGATTGCCGGGGCGGTGCCGAAGCCGAACATGAAGCACACGATCGCCAGCCACGGCTGGTCGGCCATGGTTCCGGCCAGCACCATCGCGCCGGAGAACAGGGCGGCGGAGCCGAGCACCAGGCCGCGGGAGTAGCGGGTGCGGATGCCGCGGGCGCCGAGCACCTGGGTCAGCCAGCTCAGGCCGACGGTGGCCACGGCCCCCCAGACCGCCGGGAGGGCAATCAGCGAGCCGCCCTGCTGCGTGCTCATGCCCATTACCTTCTCGAAATAGGCCGGCAGCCAGGTCATTGCGACCGTGAAGGTCCAGTAGGCCAGGAACGCGGCGAGCACGGACAGCAGCCAGCTGGGCGTGGCGAAGGAGCGCCAGTAGGAGACCTTCCGGTCGGCCACGGCCAGGGTGTGCTCGTCGGCGTCCCCGGCGTCGGCGGTGCCCTCGATCTGCCGCTCGGCGCGCATCGAGGTGTACGGGCCCTCCTTGCCGACGAAGAACCAGGCCGCGGCCCAGACCGCGCCGATGAGCCCGAGGAAGATGAAGGTGGACTTCCAACCGAACTCGGCGGCGACCCAGGCCAGCACCGGGGCGAAGACGACGATGCCCAGGGTCACGCCGGCGGAGGCCAGGGCGGCGGGGGTGGCTCCCTTGCTGCTGGGGAACCACTTGTAGACCGCGTGCATGGTGATCGGTGCCAGCGGCCCCTCTCCGGCACCCAGCAGCAGGCGGCTGAACCAGAGGGCCGGCAGGGAGGCGAAGACGAAGACCGGGACCTGCGCGATGGACCAGACCAGGCACAGCACCAGCAGGATCCACTTGGAGCTGATCCGATTGGCGATCGGGGCGGCGACCAGCTGGGCCACGCCGAAGAGCACGAAGACCGCGCTGCCCAGCAGGCCGAACTGCTCGGGGGTGATGCCCAGTTCCCGCATGAGCGGGACTGCAACAATGCCGAGGATGGCCTTGTCCGCCCAGCTGATCATCATCAGGACCAGCAGGAAGACGGTAATGGTCCAGCCGCGCCGGGAGCGGCGCCTGGCATCCCAGTGCGCCGGGTCGGCGCGGTCCACGGCGGCCTCCGGGGCATGGTGGGGGGTTTGGATAGCCATAAGAAATCCTGTCTGACGCGACGGCGGTCACCGCCGGCTGTGACGTGAAATACGTGCCTTCGATGCTAGGTGTCCTGTGCCACAGCAAAGGCCTTCCTTTCCATCCAACGGAAAGATTGGCCGAAGCGCCCGCTCGGGCCGGGCCTGTGCCCGGGTCAGCCTTCGGTGCCGAGCCGCCGGGCGATGCCGCGGGCCGCGATCTTCAGCACCGGGACCACGGCCCCGAGGGAGGCCGGGCGTCCGCGGGTGACGACGCCGAGCGCCGCGGCCAGCTGGTGGTTCGGCAGGAGCACCGGCACCGCGAGGCCGAAGTTGTCCGGCCCCGCCTCCTCCCGGGTGGTCGCATACCCCTGTGCCCGCACGCGCTCGACCTCGGCGGCCAGTGCCG
>NZ_JBHTML010000028.1:0-30303 GCF_042679445.1 Arthrobacter sp. GCM10027362 | reverse complement strand
GAGGGCACGTGCCTGCTGCACGCCTGAGGCGGCCGAGAAGGCCGGGTCGGCGACGGCCCGGGCCAGGCGCAGCGCACGCCGCGGCCGATGCTGTCCATTGGCCTTCCGCGCCGCCGCGAGCAGCTCCCCCGGTGAGGACACATCTCCACACTCCAGGCCCCATTCAAGGTAGCGGGCCGGGACGGCGCCGTTCCACGATTCCGTGCCGCAGGCCGCGGCGGCCCTCCGCCTGATGGCGGTGCTGCGCCCGTAGGGAACCGAGGCAGCCAGCACGTCCGCGAACACCGGCGAACGGAGGTAGATCCGGGGCGCCCCGTCGGCGGTGCGGTCCAGGATTCCTTCATCCAGGAGGTTCGCCACGTCCGCCTCGTCGGCCAGGCGGCGCAGCGCGGCGTACGGCAGCCCGCCCGCCAAGGCCAGCAGCTCCAGGACCGCCTGCTCTCCGGCGGGACGCTCCGCTGCCAGCGAGCGCACCAGGTCCTGGATCCGGGTGTCCGGCGCCGGCGCCTCATCGACGAACACCCATACCCCGTTGCGCCGGACCAGGGCATGCTGCCTCCTGCCCCAGGCCAGCAGGGCCCGGACGAACAGCGGGTTGCCGGCGGCGGCCTCGGCGATGAAGCCCGAGGTGCCCCGGGCTACCGGACCGGACAGTGCCAGGCTGCACAGCTCGTGGACCTGGGCCTGGGTCAGCTGCGGAAGCCGCACCTGCCGCAGCAGCCCGTCGCTGCCCAGGCAGCCCGGTTCCTGCGAACGCCGTCCGCTTCTCCGGTTAAGGACCAGCGCCCGCACCGCCCCCGACATGACCAGATGGCTGATGACATAGCTGCTGTCAGCATCCAGGTCCTGGGCGTTTTCGACCACCAGCAGCACCTGCCCATCCCGGCGGTGCTCCCGCCCTGCCGGGTCTTCCCGGCTGCCGCGGTGAAAGTGATCAGTCAGCCGGCGCATGACGGCCACCGCATCGTCGTCGGAGGCCGGGCGTCCCAGATGGGGTGCCAGCGCGCCGTAAGGCACGGCGGCGAGCGCCCGGCTGGCATGGACCGGAAAGCAGCGCATCCGGCCTTCCAGCCGGTGCAGGACCTGCCGGGTGAGGGCGGTCTTACCGCTGCCCGCTTCCCCGCTGACCACTGCTCCGGCCGATCCGCTGTCCAGGAGCGCGGACAGCACCGCCGCCGTTTCTTCCCCGCGTCCGACGAAACCGCCGGCGCCGGGGATCACCGGGCCTCCCCGGTGGTGACCAGTGCGGCCAGTTCACGCCGGTTCCTGACCTGGAGTTTCGCGTAGGCCTGGTACAGGTGCCCCTCGACGGTCCGGACCGACACACCGGTTTTCGCCGCGATTTCGCGGTTGCTGGCCCCTTGCCGGACGTAGTGCACGATTTGGCGCTGCCGCTCGGTCAGGCCGTCGCAGTCCCCGCCTTCCCCGGCCGGCACGCCGGACTGCGGGGAGCATGCCCGCAGGATCCGCTTCAGGTCCCTGGCTGCCGCGCGCTCGCCGTTTGCCAGCAGCGCCTCCAGCGTGTCCTGGCCGACCTGCCGGGCAAGGCCGCGGTATCCCAGCTCCAAGGCCCGCTCCACTGTTTGGACCAGCAACTGGCTGTCCGCGTTGAGCATCCCCTTTGCATACAGCTGGCAGATATCGGCCAGGGCGCCCTCGGCTGCGGCGGCAACTTCGGCGAGCCGGTGGGCCGCACCAAGGTCTCCTGTCCTGGCTGCCGAAAGCAGGGCCCACATTTCCCGGGCCGGAGAGCCGGCCGCCCGTTCGTCGTCGGCCAAGGCGCGGAACTGCGCGGCAGCCCCGCCGGGCTCGCCCAGGGCGGCCCTCGCGGCGGCGGCAAAGTACCGCGTTCTGCGCACGCCCTCCCAGCCGCTGTCCGTGTCGACGGCGGCCTCGCCAAGGCATTCCAGCGACCGTTCCGTTTCTCCCTGCAGGGCCAGGCAGTAGGCCGCCGCGGCGGCGGCCAGGGGCGCCAATCCCTCCGGGTCCCGGACCCGCAGCTGCGCGACGGCAGGCAGCAGGCACCGGAGCGCCGGCCCGGGCTCCTCGGCGAAGGCCAGGAAAAGGCCGTCCGCCAGCTGTCCTTCGGTCCCCAGCGCCGCCCTGGCCACTGCCAGCCTTTCCCCGGAAGGTCCCTCGAACATCCGGCGCGCCTGCTGCCAGGCTCCGGCCATGACGTATGCAGCCGCAAGCTGCAGCGAGCACAACCCCCTGGTTGCGCCGGTCACTTTGGGATCGTCCAGGGTGGGCAGCACGGAGTCGGCCAGTTCGACGGCGTCGTTCTGGCGGCCGGTCATCGCCCAGGCCTCGCACAACAGGCCTGCCGCCCGCGCGCGCAGGTCCGGATCGGTGGCGAAGAGGCCGGCGTGCCGGTTGCCCAGCTGTCCGGCAATGTCGCGGTAACGGCCCTCGTAGCGGGCAATTTCCGTCCCTGCCACCAGCAGTTCGGCGCGCAGGTGCTGCAGCTCAAGGGCCAGGCCCGGTTCTTCGCCGCCGGACCGGGAAGCCTGGTCAAGCTCTGCTGCCACAGCCTCCAGCAGCTCCTTGGCCCGATCCACCTGGTGCAGGCTGCGCCAGGCCCTGCTCTCGGCGATGGCCTGCCGGGCCCGGGCAGCCATTCCCAAGCTGCCGTCGGCCCGCCGGCGGCCCAGGAGGTCGGCGGCCTCCCGGTACCGGCGCCGGTTCATCAGGTCATCGGCTGCTTCCAGGACCGGCGCCTCCGGCGTCCGTGCCCCGGCCTCGGCGGCTTGGCCGACAATTTGCTGCAGTTCGGCCCCGGCGCCGGGATCGATGCGCTGCCGCACGACCTCGTTGATGAGCCGGCTTGCCAGCCTTCCCCGGGGGGACGGCTCCCGGTCCAGGTCCAGGAACCCCTGCTCCTGCAGGAAGTCCACGTCCGCGGCGCTGCCCAGTGGAACCGCCTGCAGCGGGACGCTGCCCAGAGCGGCAAAGAATTCGAGCGCCTGGTACTGGCCCCGGGTCAGGCCTGCCAGAATTCCATCGACTGCTTCGGAGACGTGCAGACCGGGCCGCACATCCCCCGAGGCCAGCACCCACACGCCCGAGTGCAGGACCAGCTTCCCGGCATCAAGGCAATCCCGGGCCAGGGCCTTCAGGAACAGCGGATTGCCTTCGCTCCTGGCCCACAGATCCAAGGCTGCCTGCTGGGAGACGGCGGCACCGAACTCTTCCGCCAGCAGCAGTCCCGCATCCTTGAGCGGGATCGGGCCCAGGTCGCAGCGCCGCAGAAGCCCGGCCCGCCACAAACCCGTAAATTCCGCCGGCATTCCGGCGCAGTGCCGGCTGATCAGGATCAGTTTGGCGTCACCGCCCAGGGCCAGCCGGCTCAGGACCACGGCGGACATTTCGTCCACCTGCTCCGCATTGTCGACCGCGATGACGACGGTGCGCCCCTGGGCCCGCTCGGCCAATCGTTTCCTCAGTTCCTGCATCAGGGCACCGGGAGAACCATGCGCCCCCGGTTCCAGTTCCGTCAGCAGGAATCCCAAAGCGCCGAACGGAATCCGGGCCGCGAAGGCAGTTCCCCTCACCCAGATGGCGCAAAGGTCGCGGGGCCGGCTTTCCAGGACGCGCTGGACCAGCAATGTCTTGCCGGTGCCGGGGCCTCCGGCGACGAGGCATCCCTGCAGATCTTCCGACAGCGCCGTCTCCAGCACGGCGCTTTGGCCCGGGACCCGGACGGCCGAAGTTCCAGCCTGGTCCGCTTCCGCCCCGTTTCCAGGCACACACGTTTCCCCAATACCTGCATGAAAAGACCGCATATCCAAGTCCTCTTCCCCCACAAGAGGTACTCCCCCCAACTGGAAGTACATTTGGAATGCTAGGTACGCAGGCAGGGGCCTGGCCTGAGTACCGGCTACCGGTCTGCTACTCACCCGGCGGTCTTGCTACTCACAATCCGCGCCCGAAGGCGCCGGGTCCCGGCGGACCCGGCGCGCGGCAGTACTGCCTAGCGGTGCAGGGTGCCGCTCAGTGGGCGCCCACCGGCTTCAGCATGACCTTGAGCGTGCGCCACATGATGACCAGGTCGCCGGTGACGGACCAGTTCTCCACGTAGTAGAGGTCCAGCCGCACGCTCTCCTCCCAGCTCAGGTCGTCGCGGCCGTTGATCTGCCACAGGCCGGTGCATCCGGGCTTGATCTTCAGGCGCCGGTGCGTGAAGCCCTCGTAAACCGCGACCTCGGACGCCAGCGGAGGCCTCGGCCCCACCAAGGACATATCCCCCCTGACCACGTTGAACAGCTGCGGCAGTTCATCCAGCGAGTGCTTGCGGATCCAGCGGCCCACCTTGGTCACCCGGGGATCGTTGCGGATCACGAACAGCACCCCGTTGCCTTCGTCCAGGCTCTTCAGCGCCGCCCGCTGTTCCTCGGCGTCCACCACCATGGAACGGAGCTTGTACATGTTGAACATCCGGCCGTCCTTGCCCACGCGCTGCTGCCGGAAGAACACCGGCCCGCGGCTGTCCAGCTTGATCAGGACCGCCAGCACCGCCAGCAGCGGTGCGAACGCCAGCAGTCCCAGCGAGGCGCAGGCGATGTCCATGGCCCGCTTGACGAAGTGTTTCCCGCCGGCAAAGGTCGGCTGCTCCACGTGCATCAGCGGCAGGCCCTCGACCGGGCGGACCTGGATCCGCGGGCCGGCCACATTGGTCAGCGACGAGGCCATCACCAGTTGGGTGGAGCTGGCTTCGAGCTGCCAGCTCAGTTCCCGCAGGTACTTGCCGTCCCGCGGCAGCTGCCCGGCCACGATCACCGCATCGGCGCCCACCCTGGCCACTGCAGGGACAACATCGTCGGGATCGGAAATGACCGGGATGGTCCTGCCGCCCACGCTCAGTGACCCGTCAGCCTCGGCCCGGTCCAATACCGCACCGACTACCTGGTACGCGGCGCCGCAGTTCTTGTGGATCTGCGCGGACACGTATTCAACTTCCTGCCGCTGGCCGAGCACCACCACGCGCGACAGGTAATGCCCGTACTTCCGCTGATTGTTTAACCAGCACCGCCAGGCCCACCGTCCTGCGACCAGGGCCAGGGTGCCCGCCGGAAAGACAAAAAGGAAATACTCCTTGACGTTATGCTGCCCGATGGTCAGAAAGACAAATGCCAGCGATCCGAAAACCGCGGCGCTGGCAATAATCACCGCCTTGTATTCGGCCGCGCCAATACCGATCAATTTAGTATCGCGGGTCCGGAACGCTGCCAGCGAGGCGATCCAGGCCAGCGCCACGCCCAGTGCCACCACGGCCTGGTTCCAGGCGGAGCCGGCACCACCGGCCCGGGCCAGTTCCAGCCACCCGACCGCCATTCCGATAATCAGCACGTCCGATACCCAGAGCCTGGTGCGGTAGCGGCGGCTCCAGAGGACAGCGCTGGACGGCGTGCCGGCCGCAGCGGAATCCACCTCCCGGACGCCGGCTCCGGCAGCCGCCCGGACTGGCGCGTCTACCGATACAGTTCCCCCAAGATTACTCACTTCCGGTCTCCTCAATCCCCCGGTTGTCCGGAAACCGCCATTCCCTTGTTTTCCCGGGACCAGGGCATATCTGCCCACCCGGAAAAGGAATGATTTCCTCCCGGTCCATCAACCCCAGCCAAAGCGCCCCGGCAATTCAGCTCAAGCCGGAACGCCCGGACCCTTCCGGTCCGGATTGGTATTAAACGAGCCTAGAAAAAAAGCCCCCGGCGCGCATGAGTAGGGGGTACTTGAAAGCCGGAGGAATTACTCGGGACCGGAACGCATGGTACGCGCCGAACCGCGCACGGGGCAGGTACGCAGCACCGCCGGGCATTGAAAAGGGGGCCGACGATGGGATGGGGGTGGCCCAGTCTCAGAGGCCGCCCATCGTCGGCCCCCCGCTTGGGAGCCACAAGTGGCTACAACAAATAATAAGCACAGGGAAGGGCATCCGCCAATCCGGCACGCAATCGTTGCACAGTGCCGGGCCGGGGACTACCCGCGCGCGGAGTGGAACTTCTGCTGGGCGTTCAGCAGCCCCTCTTCGGCCAAGGCCGCCACCGCATCCGCGGCGTCGGCAATGAGGAACGGCAGCTCCTTCTTCTCCGTCCCGGAAAAGTCCCTGAGCACGTAGTCGGCAGTGTCCATCCGGCCGGGCGGCCGGCCGACGCCCACGCGGACGCGGTGGTAGTCCTTGGTGCCAAGGGCTTTGGAGATATCCCGCAAGCCGTTGTGGCCGCCCTCACCGCCGCCGATCTTGAGCTTGATGGCGCCGAACGGGATGTCGACCTCGTCGTGGACGGCGATGACATGGTCCGCGCCGATGCCGAAGAACTTGGCCAGCGCCGCGGTGGGGCCGCCGGAGACATTCATGAAGGTCAGCGGTTTGGCCAGGACCACCCGGGGACCGCCGATGCCAAGGCGGCCTTCGAGGACCTGTGCGCGGGCCTTGTGGCTCTTGAAGGAGCCGCCGACGCGGGCGGCCAGCTCGTCGAGCACCATCTGGCCGACGTTGTGCCGGTTGTGGCTGTAGCCGGGCCCGGGATTGCCGAGCCCGACTACCAGCCAGGTTTCGCTGCTCACGAAGGTGGATTCCGCCGTCGTTACTCGGCGGCAGCTTCGGCGGCCGGGGCCTCGGCTTCAGCCTCCGCAGCGGCCTCGGCGGAAACGGTGGCGATCAGGGTGTCCGGCTCGACCAGCAGCGCGACGCCCTGCGGCAGCTCGATGTCCGAAGCATGGACATGGGCACCGGCTTCGCGGCCCTCCACGTTGATGGTCAGGGCCTCGGGCAGGTGGGTGGCCTCGGCCTCGACGGCAACCGCCGGGTGCTCCAGGTTCAGGATGGCACCGGCGGCCACTTCGCCCTCGACGTGGATGTTGACGTCCACGGAGACCTTCTCGCCCTTCTTGACGGTCAGCAGGTCAACGTGCTCGACGATCTGCAGGAGCGGGTTGCGCTGGATCTCCTTGGCCAGGACCAGGTGCTCTTCGCCTTCGACATCCAGGTTCAGCAGGGCGTTGGCGGCGCGCAGCGCCAGGGTGGTCTCGCGCTTGGGCAGCAGGACGTGGACAGGATCTGCGCCGTGGCCGTAGATGACGCCGGGGATCTGGTTGTTGCGGCGGGCGCGGCGGGCGGCGCCCTTGCCGAATTCGGTGCGGACTTCGGCGGCGAGCTTCTGCTCGGTCATGGCATTCTCCTTGTGCATGGCTTTTCAGCGGATCGGCAGCGCCAGGTCAAGGAAAATGTCCGGAAAACAGGCTTTCCAGCCACCGTCGATAACGGACCCGCCGCAGTTACTGCGGCAGTCCCTCGCCTAGGCATCGCCCTCAAGCTTAGCAGCCGGCCGGCGCTGGCCCGAATCCTGCGGTGCGGCCGCGGGAGGGACCGGTCAGCGCCGGCGGGGCCGGGAGAGGAACAGCACCAGGATGGCGGAGAGCAGCAGCATGCCGGCGGCGGTGGCCACTCCCCTCGGGTCCATCGACGATACCGCCAGCACCGGGCTCAGGGGGACCAGTTCGGGGGCGGCGGCCGTCAGTCCTCCCGGGGCCTCCCCGGCCGCCTGTCCGCTGCCGGAACCGTCCGCCGGCGGCAGCAGGATCCCGCCTCCGCCGGCAGCGTTTTGTCCGCCTCCGACCGCCCTGTCCAGCGCAGCACAGGCCTGCACCACGGTGTCGCCGTTGAGTGCCACCATGTTCAGCAGCCCGGTCTGCTCGGATTCCTCGGGCAGGCAGTCCAGCTCCCGGACCGGGGTTCCGGGCTTGACGCGGACCCGGACGGTGACCAGGTAATCGTGGCTGTCCATCACGTCGATCGCCCGGCCCGAGGCCAGGGTGGCCAGCGGGAAGCTGCCCGGATCGGTCCATCTGTCCGCGAGCCCCGACGCCGGAAGCATCCAGCGGGCCGAAATTATCTCCACGCCCTCGCCGAAGGCCAGCCAGTCCACCAATGTGTAGTGTCCGGCGGAAACCATCGACGGGTTCTTGACGCTGATCCCGTAGACCACCTCCCACTGGGTGCCGGCAGTTCCGGAGACCGGAACGGGCTTACTGGCATTCTTGCTGACCTCCAGGCCCGGGCCGTGCCACGTGTTGGCCACGGTGCAGGTGATGTGCTGGCCGTAGCCGGGTACTATGCTGGCGCCGCGCTGGACCAGTTTCCCGCTGCCCGAATCCAGCCGGCACTGCCAGGGCTCCGCCGCAAATTCCTGGTCCCCCAGGAAAGCCGGTGCGTCACCCAGCCGGTAGGTCCGGCCGGCCTGGACTCCACCGGCAGTGCCGCTGGTGCCGGAAAGCTCCGGCTCCCGGGCGCCCTCCGCGGTGGCCGTCAATATCCACTTACCGGCCAGGCCGTTTGCCAGGCCCGACGGCGCCACCCGGTTCACCAGCGTGAGCCGCTGGACGCATTCGACGACGGTCCGGACGGTGAGCCGGGTCACCGCCGTCGACAGCCGCCGGATGCCCGCACCGCCGGTGCGGACCACGGCGCAGCCCTCGGGCAGGTCGACCGTCTCCGCGACAGTCAGCATTGTTCCCGGCCGGTAGCTGCCCGTTTCCCTGCCCCACAGCGGCTGCGCCCGGCCCAGCCCGGTCCCGCCTGCGGCCTGGACGGTGCCGGGAGCCGCGAGCCGCAGCGTGGCATCAAAGCCGGCGGGCCTGTTGCCGTGCCGGTACTCGGCGCCGTTAATGCTCCAGACCTTATCCACCAGCACCCGGGCCGGCACCGTCCGGCACACAGCCGCCTGGACACGGTTGTTCAGCAGCGCCGTGCTGCCCAGCCCGCCGGTGGCCTCCCCGCCGGGACCGCATTCGAGCGCTCCTGCCGCTGTTGCCGCCGGGATGGTCACGACGGCGGTGACATGGTAGGTGTGCACGGTGTCCGCCTCGGGGTTATGGCCGATGGCCGTGCCGCGCGCTGCCAGCGTCGCGCTGCGGTGCCGGCCGGGATCCGGCCATTTACCGGCTGCCTGCGTGCCCGACCGGGTCCAGGCCGCCGAAACAATGCCGATGCCGGCTCCGAACTCCAGGGCCTCGGTCAGCCCGTAGCTGGCGTCGGTGGTTCGGGAAGTGTTGGTGATGCGGATGGCGTAGCTGAGGTTCCACCGGCCGGCCGGGCCCTGCTTGAGCACCACGCGGGATTTGGTGATGCTGAGCGGGCCGTCGCGCATTTCCACGGCCATCCTGCACAGCACCCGCTGTCCCGCCGCCAAGGACGCCAGGGTATTGTCGTTCTGCAGCGCGATGCCTTCGCCGCTGCCCTCGTCGCGGCAACTCCAGGCCGGGCGGCCGGCGATTTCCCCGGCCCGGGACCAACCCGGATCCATCCGGCCGGACAGGACGGTAGGCACCCCGGCCGGAACGCTGCTGAAGCCCGAAGCCGGGACCTTGGGGCCGCTGCCGCCGAGGACCGTTTGCTTGCCCTGCCGGGCGGAGAGGGTCCAGTACCGGCCGAAGTCCGCCTTCGGAACGTTGAATTCCTGGACCAGGCGCAGCCGGGCCGCCTGATTGCCGTCGACGGATTCCCCAGGCGCTCCGCCGTCGGACGGTGGCTCGTCCTCCGCCTCCGGCCGCGTGGCCGGGGCGCCGTCCGTCCCGCCCAGGTCCGGTTCGGACGTGGGCGGCGGAGAAGGGTCCGGTTCGGACGTGGCCGGCCGGGAAGGATCCGTCCTGCCGGTCCCGCCCCCGGTCTCCTGCGGCTGCCCGGTCCCGGAGCTGTCCGGTTCCGGCGGTGAATCGCTCCCGGCAGGCTGATCGGAAGGGGACGGGGTCGGCGCCGTCATGCCGGCCGCTGGTGGTACCTCCGCAGGCGCGGTGTCCCGCCCTGCCGGCTGCTCTGTCGACGTCGCTGCCCCCTGCTCCACGGAAGGGGCCGGCTGCTCCATGGAAGGGGCCGGCGCGGACACCGTCATTGCGGTGACCACCCCCGCAGAGCCTGTTGCCGCCGCGCCAGCGCCCCCCGCGGCAACCATGGCCCCGGCAGCCAGCGCGGCCAGACTGGACCGAAGCCAGTAGCGCCGACGCGGCACGTCGGGAATATTCATAATGGAGACCCCCAACCTTGGCGGCTGCCTCAGGTTTACCTCCGGCTTGGCTTAATGGCCTTCGGTATTGGTGCAGCTGCGCCGCCGGCACCGCTGCACGTCAACAGGTGCACCCCGAGCACCTCGTGCGAGTCTGTCAATGTGACGATCGTCTAAAGCACCTCCAACCTATCAATTGCCGGGACCCATGACCATACCGCCCTGGATATCCGCCTGCAATCACTTTGGAAGCCTCCTTGGAAGCGCTTGTTCCGCCAACAGACCCGGGCCCGGACGGGAAGTCCGGACCCGGGAACCAGCGGAGAACGGCCTGCCGGGGCACGCCGCGGCAGCGGGGCCCAGGGCGCTGGCTGCGAACGCTGGCGCATCGGGCCTTCCCACCGCTCGCTTCGCTCGCGGCGGGACCCTCGGAAGAGAGCAGCCAGGCTCCCCGCCCTGAGCTTGCGAAGGCGGGGCAGGCTGCGAACGCTAGCTGCGGCCGTCGAACAGGCTGGTGACCGAACCGTCCTCGAACACCTCGCGGATCGCCCGGGCGATCAGCGGCGCAATCGAGAGCACGGTCAGCTGCGGGAACTGCTTCTCCGGCGGGATGGGCAGGGTGTTGGTCACGACCACCTCGCGGGCGCCGCTCTCGGCCAGCCGACGCGGGGCCGGATCCGAGAACACCGCGTGCGTGGAGGCGATGATGACGTCCCGGGCCCCGGCGTTCTTGAGCACCTGGACCGCCCCGGCAATGGTTCCGCCGGTATCGATCATGTCGTCGATCAGCACGCAGTCGCGGCCCTCGATCTGGCCGACCACGGTCTTGGACACCGCCTGGTTGGGCACGTTCACGTTGCGGGACTTGTGCACGAAGGCCAGCGGCGCACCGCCGAGCCGCTCGGCCCACTGCTCGGCCACCCGGACGCGGCCGGTATCCGGGGACACCACCGTGACGTTGTCCAGGTCGACCCGGGTGCGGATGTAGTCCGCCAGCAGCGGGATGGCCATCAGGTGGTCCACCGGCCCGTCGAAGAAGCCTTGGATCTGCGCGGTGTGCAGGTCCACGGAGATCAGCCGGTCCGCCCCTGCGGTCTTGTACAGGTCCGCCACCAGGCGGGCGGAGATCGGCTCGCGCCCGCGGTGCTTCTTGTCCTGGCGTGCATAGGGGTAGAACGGTGCCACCACGGTGATGCGCTTGGCGGAGGCGCGCTTCATCGTGTCGACCATGATCAGGTGTTCCATGAGCCACTCGTTGATCGGCGCCGGATGGGCCTGGATCACGAAAGCGTCCGTGCCGCGCACGCTTTCCTCGAAGCGCACGTAAATCTCGCCGTTGGCGAAGTCGTAGGCAGAGGTCGGCAGCAGCTCCAGATCCAGCTCCTTGGCGATTTCCTTGGCCAGTTCCGGGTGAGCGCGCCCGGAAGCGAGTACCAGGGTTTTCTCGCCTTGGGCCGTGATTGTGCTCATGAATGATCACTTTCTTCTGGGGTGGGGGTGGGGAGGGAAGTCTGGGTGGTCTCCACGTCCGGGTCGGGCGCTTCAGCCATAGGGGCAGGCTCCGTCTCCACGGGTTCGGCTTCGACGGGCCCTGCCAGCGAGGCTGCGGCGGCGGCCCGGGCGGCGGCAGTGCCGGCCCGGTTGGCCGGGACCCAGCCGTCGATATTGCGCTGCGGCGCCATGTTGATGGCCAGCGCGCCGGGAGGCACGTCCTTGCGGATCACGGTGCCGGCGCCGGAGTAGGCCCCGTCCCCCACCGTCACCGGCGCCACGAAGACGGTGTTCGAGCCGGTGCGCACGTGCGAACCGATCACGGTGCGGTGCTTGTTCACGCCGTCGTAATTGGCGGTGATGTTCCCGCAGCCGACATTGGAGTCCTCGCCGACCTCCGCGTCCCCCACGTAGGACAGGTGCGGGACCTTGGAGCCGTTGCCGATGGTGGCGTTCTTGGTCTCCACAAAGGCGCCGATCTTGCCCCTGGCACCAAGGACCGTTCCGGGCCGCAGGTAGGCGAACGGACCCACATTGGCGTTCGGGCCGATCACGGCCTCGGATCCATGGGTGCGGACGACGCTGGCACCCTCGCCGACGACGACGTCGGTCAGCGTGGTATCCGGTCCGACGACCGCGCCGGTGGCCACCCGGGTGGCCCCGTGCAACTGCGTGCCGGGCAGGATGGTCACGTCCGTGCCGAACGAAACGGTGGAATCGACCCAGGTGGTGGCCGGATCCACGATGGTCACGCCTGCGCGCATCGCGGCTTCCAGGACGCGGCGGTTGTGCTCGGCCCCGAGGGCCGCCAGCTGCACGCGGTCATTGGCCCCTTCGACCTGCCAGCGGTCGGCGGTAGCCACCGCCGCCACCCGGCCGCCGCCGTCGTTGGCCACCGCCAGCACGTCGGTGAGGTACTTCTCGCCCTGCGCGTTGTCCGAGGCGACCTGCTTGAGCGCATCCCGCAGCACCGCGGCGTCGAAGGCGTAGATCCCGGAATTGATCTCGCGGATGGCCCGCTGTTCCTCGGTGGCATCCTTGTGCTCGACGATGCCGCGCACGCCGCCGTCATCGGCGCGCACAATCCGGCCGTAGCCGGCGGCGTCGTCCAGGACCGCGGTCAGCACGGTCACGGCGTTGCCGGCGGCGGTATGCTCGGCCACCAGCTCGCGGAGCAGGTCCGTGGTCAGCAGCGGCACGTCGCCGTAGGTGACCACCACCGTGCCGTTGACCGGCCCGGAACCATCACGCTCGCCGGCGGCGTCCAGCGCCTCCAGCGCCACTTCCACCGCGCGGCCGGTGCCCGGAACCTCGTCCTGGTCCACGATCACCGCCTGCGGGTCCAGTGCGGCAATATGCGCCGCGACGCGGTCCCGCTCGTGGCGGACGACGGCGGCGAGCACCTTCGGCTCCAGCCCGCGGGCGGCGGCGAGTGCGTGTCCGATCATGGAAATGCCGCCGATTTCGTGCAGGATCTTGGGTTTTTCAGACTTCATCCGGGTTCCGGCGCCTGCGGCGAGAATGATGACCGCTGCCGGCGCCGTGGCCGCTGCCGTGTTGCTTGGACTGATGTCTTGGGGGCTCACTAAGTGGCACTCCTACCCGGACCGGATCCGTCGTCGAGCGAAAGCCGTGGCTGTCGCAATATTACTGTCCGCGGAACCGCCCGGTTCCTGCCTGCATCTGCCGGACAGCGCACCCGTGTTCCACAGTTCCGCCCCTAGGATTCGAACCTAGACTCCGAGGCTCCAAAGGCCTGGGTGCTGCCGTTACACCAGGGCGGACCGTGCCGATGAGGTAGACGAGGGGACGTTCCCCGGCACAATCGTCTATTTTGCCACGACTGACGCCGGTGGTGCGACTTGGCTTCCGCCGCCCGCATCAAATGAAGGCTCCGCGCTGCCCTCAGGGCCCGGAAGGAGATTCCACAACGCAGCGGGCACGACACGGTCCCTGCACTCGCCGGGAGGACGGGGATGGAGCCGGCTTGCTACCCTCGGAAGGTGCCTGCCGTCCTGACCCTCTCCGCCCTTGTCATCCGTGACCGCAGCGGCCGGCTGCTGCTGGTCCGCAAGCGGGGAACCGGCAAATTCATGCAGCCCGGCGGCAAGCTGGAACCCGGCGAAAGCTTTGCCGCCGCAGCCGTGCGGGAATTGGAAGAGGAACTGGGGATCCGGATCCAGGAGTCGGAACTGACGCCGCTGGGCCGCTGGTATGGACCTGCGGCCAACGAGGCCGGGACCTATATCGACGCCGGGCTCTTCGCCTGCAGCGCCGCCAGGGACCCGGTGCCCGCGGCGGAGATTGAGGAAATCCTCTGGCTTGACCCGGCCGAGGCCGGCCGGCGGGACGACCTCGCCCCGTTGCTGACCGAGCACGTGATTCCACTGCTCGCACCCCCGCCGGCGGCCGGGACTCACACCGTAACGGGAAGACGGACCGAGTCCTGGAGCAACTCCAGCATGCCTGCTTCGGGGAGCGGTCGGCTGAAATAGTAGCCCTGTCCGCTGACGCAGCCCATTTCCAGCAGCCCGTCCACCTGCTCCTTGGTCTCGATCCCCTCGAACACCGCGTCCAGGCCGGCTGCCCGGATGAGCTGGAGCACCGCGGCGACAAACTCGTTCTGCCGGATGTTGCCGTTGGTTTCGGCGAGGATGGAGCGGTCGACCTTGACCATGTTCACCGGCAGGGTGCGCAGGTAGCTGATCGAGGAATAGCCGGTGCCGAAGTCGTCGATCTCGATGCCGACGCCCAGCCTCTGCAGGCTCAGCAGCGAATAGGTTTCCACATCCCCGCCGGTGACCAGGGCGGTCTCGGTGATTTCCAGGACCAGGTGGGCGGGATCGATCCGGGATTCCTTCAGGAGCCCCCGGATGTAGTCGACCAAGTCGATCCGCTGCAGCTCCGCCACGGAGAGGTTCAGCCGCAGCCGGAAACCGCCGTCCAGGTCCATGCCGGCGCGCCAGCGCGCGAATGACATCACCGCAGTCCGCATGATCCAGCGGCCCAGGTCGATAATGAGCCCGGTTTCTTCGGCCAGCGGGATGAATTCGTCCGGCATGACCAGGCCGCGCTGCGGGTGGTTCCAGCGCACCAGTACCTCGGCGCCGCGGATCCGTCCGCTTGCCAGCTCAACCACCGGCTGGTAATACAACGTGAACTCGCCGGCCGCGATGGCATCGCGCAATTCCGCCGCCATCTGGTTATGTAACTGGCGGGAGAAGAGCATCGGCGGCTGGAACACCTTGATGCCGCCCCGGCGGTCCTTCTTCGCCTCGTACATGGCGGTGTCCGCCTCCAGGAGCAGCCTTTGGGCCTGCTGGCCCGGTTCGGCCACGCGCAGGCCTATGCTGGCCTGGGGCCAGACATTCATCTCATCCAGCCGGATGCTGCGTCCCAGCAGCTCGACAATGCGGTTGGCCGTGGCCATGGCCTGCTCGAGCGTGGCCTCGGGAATCAGGATGGCGAACTCGTCCCCGCCCAGCCGCGCCACGGTGTCGTCCTTGCGCACGGCTTTCCGCAGCCGCTGCGCCACCGCCGCCAGCACCCGGTCGCCCGCCTCGTGGCCGAAGCTGTCATTGATCTGCTTGAAGGAGTTCAGGTCCAGCAGGAGCAGGGCCGGGGTATGTTTCCCCGCGGAGGCCTCCCCCAGCGCCTCGTCGATCTTCCGGGCCAGGGCCACGCGGTTGGCGAGCCCGGTCAGGGCATCCGTCATGGCCATCCTGCTCATGGCCTCATGGGCCTGCTGCAGCATCGCGGTCCGTTCCTCGACCCGTTGCTCCAGCTGCTTGTACATGAGCTCAAGTTCTTCGGCGAGCAGGTTGATGCCCATGCCCACGGCGTCGATTTCGTCCCGTTCCGGGGACAGCTCAAACCTGGTCTTCAAGTCGCCCGAGGCCAGGCGGACAATGCCTTCCACCAGCTGCGCGAGCCGAGGGTCACCGTCCCTAGCCGGCACAGACGTCCTCCAGCCACGCCAGGGCGCGGGATTCGGAGCTGAAGAACCCACTCGGATACGGCAGCGGCCCGGCGCCGAGCACGAAATTGGCAATCACCCTGTCCACCGGAGACTCGCCCAGTACCGCAAGGGCCGAAATGCCCGCCACGCCGGCAAGGACCGCCCGGGCTTCCCGGGTGATGGAAGCGACGCCGGTAACGGTCATGATCACCGCACGCGGTCCTGCCGAGACGAGTTCACCGAACCGGGCCGCAGCGGCTTCCGCCAGGGCCCCGGTAATCGGCACGCCGCGGGGAAGACCAATCCGGATGGCATTGCCACCGTCGCTGAGCACCGCTTCCACCGCCTGTTCAACAACCTCGGACACGGCGGCCTAGCCCGCCAGAGGCCGGCTGCCGGAACGGACCGTCATCAGGATGTGTCTGGCCCCGCACATACGCATTCGCTCCCCCAACGTTGCAACCGGAGGAGCAGGCCCCTCCTTGTGACTCCTTTGACAGATCAAGCCGCGCCGCCGCTCCTGGCCTTAGCACGCCCACCCGTACGTGCATAGCCTAAACGAACAATCACCATTTGTACGGCTGGCACGACATATGCGGCTAACGTGAAGCCTGCATCTCGGCAATCAGCGCCGCGGCCTGGGCCGCCCGGTCGACGGCACCGGCCTGGCGGAAGTACTCCTCGCTTTGGCGGAGATAATCCATACCGAGACGGGGATTCCCTTGACTACACAGTGCCCTGCCCAGCAGCAGGGACGCATCGCCCGTCACATGGTCTGCAAGGCCGGGCGCCCGAAGGCAGACCTCTGCAAGAATCTCGATTGCAGGCTGAAGATCGCCCTTAAGAATGAGCCAGTGTCCTTTGACGAAGTCAACGTGGAGCCGTTCTCCCTCGTTTCCACCGACGATCGATGTCGCCAGTTCGGCACGCTGTATGCACTCATGGGTTTCTTCATCGGCCAATCCAGCAGCCAGTCGCATCGCAGCCGATGACCTGTTGAACCAAGCCCAGAGGGCCAAGTCGTTGCTTGGAGACAAATGCTCCGCAGCGAGCCTGTGATACTTTACTCCGTCAGCTGCTTCCTGACGGAGGAAAGCGACATTGCCTATCGCCCAGTACGCCTTGCCG
The DNA here is from genome assembly GCF_042679445.1 of Arthrobacter sp. GCM10027362. Lineage (NCBI taxonomy): Bacteria > Bacillati > Actinomycetota > Actinomycetes > Micrococcales > Micrococcaceae > Arthrobacter > Arthrobacter sp. GCM10027362. Next base: position 13,728 of record NZ_JBHTML010000028.1, on the reverse strand, counting down.
GCAATCTGTGAATCAGACTCCGAGTCCAATACCGTTACCAGAATCAGGCACTCAGTCCAGGCCTGGTCCAGTTGGCCGCTTTCCGTCAGCGCCGCGATCAGCGCCAGCTGAGCCTCGATCTGCAGCCCTGATGGTTGTTCGTCCAAGGCGCTAAGCCGAAGAGCCTCCCGTGCCAATTCGATTGCACGTGGGAGGGTGCCGATGATTTGAGATGTAACGGAAAGCATGGTCAGCACCCGGGCGGCAAGGGCTGGCGAGGTTCCCGTTAGGGGATGCCTCCAAAGCTCTTCGGCGATCTTAATGCAATCTTGGACCGGGCCCTGCTCCCGAAGACACTCGGCTTGCAGGAAAGTCATCTGCCACCAGGTTGCGCTGTCTTCCCGATCAACTGCGAGATCTGCGGCCTCCTTTGCCAGACCCAGTGCCTGGTCAAAGCGGCGCCGCATGAACGCTTCGCGGGCGCGAAGCTCCACTAAAACGTTGGCCCCTGACTGCTGCCGCATAACGGAGTCCCTCCCGTCGGTACTTCACCTCAGTTCAATGTAGGCGCCAGCTCCGGCATCCAGAGGTGCGTGCTCAAATTCTTGTCAGCACAGAGCATATGCGAGGATCTTGGTACCGCTTCGCACATGGCGCTGACCTGCTATTTCTCATGCAACGTTTCATCTGTACACTGGCGGTGTCAGCACCAAGTTATGGATTTTCAAACCCCTGCATAAATAGAAGAATGAGGAGCAAGATGATCAAGAAGCTTTCCGCCACCGTACTCATTGCCGCCGTCCTCGCCGTCGTCGGCGCTACGGCACCGGCTTCCGCGGAAGACACCCAGATCACCGTCACCAAGTCTGGTACCGGCACCGCCACCACCAACGGTAACGGCTGGTGGCCGTACTAAACCGGCACAACAAGGTGCTGCCGGGCATGCGCCCGAGCTGCTGCCTGTGGCCGTGAACGGCACCATCCGATGGGCCGTTCGCGGCCATTGATCTCTTAAGGCCATTGATCTCTTAAGTTGTTCCCGTAATTGTTCCCTTAGTTGGCTGGATGCTCCTCCGAGCGGAGCGCATCCAGCATCACGCCCGCATCCATCCTGACCGGCAGGCGGATGGAGAACGTCGTCCCCGTGCCCACCGCGGACTCCACCGACAGCTCTCCCCCATGCTGCTGGACGACGCCCTTGGCAATCGCCAGTCCCAGTCCGGTGCCCTGGATCGTCAGGGCATTGGAGGCCCGGAAGAAGCGGTTGAACAGATTCGGCAGGTCCTCGGGCGGAATGCCGATGCCGGTGTCGGAGACCCGGATCACGGCCCAGGCCGATCCGTCGGCAGCGGCTTCCGACCCGATCTCCATGTGGACTTTCCCCCCGGCCGGAGTGAATTTAACGGCGTTGGAAACGATATTGGTCAGCACCTGTTCCAGCTTCTGCGCGTCGCCCTCAATGACCAGGTCCGTTCCCCCGCGGCAGGCCAGGCCGACCTCCTTTGCTGTTGCCACCGGCGCCAAAGCGGCTGCCACTGCTTCAAGCAGCCGGCCGATCTGAACAGGTTCGGCCCGGAGGATGGAGTCCTGGAAGTCCATCCGGGAGAGCGTGAGCAGATCCTCGATCAACTCCCGCAGCCGCGTGGCGTTGCGCACCACGATTTCCAGCATGCGCGCCGCCTCATCCGGAACGGGCCCGCCGGCCCCTTCCAGCACCAGGTCAAGGTAGCCGGTAATGGAGGTAATAGGTGTGCGCAGCTCATGGTTGACCGTGGCCACAAAGTTACTCTTGGCCGTATCCAGCTCCTGGAGCCGCTCAACCACCTGCTGCTGGGCCGTGATCAGGTGCCCTTGGACCAGCCCGTGCGCGAGGTTTCCGGCTACGTGCTGCAGCAGGGAGGTCTCGGCCCGGGACCAGGCCGGCGCCTTGCCCGCCTTCACTATCCAAACCAGCCCGAAGGCGCCGCGGCCATGGCCCAGCGGGGCGACGGCGCTGGCCGGCGCACCCGGGCCCTCGGCCCATTTCGCCAGCCCCGGATGCCCCGCGTGGTCTTCTTCCTCATCCCGGACGGCCGTCAGGACGGTGCCCTTGTTCCACAGTGCGGCAGCCAGGTCGCGGGACTCGTCCACGCCCGGGTGCACAAAATCCGGACCGCCGTCCGGGCTCCAGGAGACGTCGACCAGCGGCGCCCGCTCGTCATCGAAGGTGCAGAGCCAGACATTGCAGGCCCCGAAGGCCCGGCCCAGGCCGCTGACCGCCAGATCCACCATCAGGTACGGGTCATTCGTCTCCCGGATGGCCGCGGAAATACGGCGGGTGCTGGCGCGCAATGCCCCCATGGTCCGGCGTTCATGCTGCTTCCGGGCGGAGCGGGCCAAGGCAACCGAGGTCCGGTGGGCCAGTTCCGGTCCGGCGAAAGGTTTCAGCACGTAGTCGCTGATGCCCAGGTCGAACGCAGCTTCCACCAGGTCCCTGCCTGCGCCGCCGGCCAGCAGGATGACCGGGCAGCCCGAATCGCCGTCGTCGTCGCGCAGCTGCCGCAATATCTCCAATCCGGACAGGCCCGGAAGGTCGATGTCCAGCAGCGCCACATCGGGTGTCCCCGAGCGCAGGAATGCCAGGGCGGACGGGCCGTCCGGGACCGCGGTCACGGACAGGCCGGCTCCGGACAGGGCCGCTTCGACCAGACTCAGGACCTGCGGATCGGCGTCGGCAACGAGGGCGGTTCTCCCTCCGGACGACGGCAGCGCACCAGCAACAACCCCCACTATGTCTCCTCCTGCGCAGGAAGCGGCACGGGAAACGGCCCGGCCCGACTACTTTCCGACATGACACTAGCAGCGAGCTGCCGCCAGCCCGGTACCCGAGCGGCCCCCAGGCCCGCCAACCTTCGGAAAGCCGGCCTGCGGCCCGCCGCCGCGGCACGGGAAACGGCCGAAGACCGGCGTTCACAGGCCGGGCGGCCCGGCGTAGGCTGGGGGTATGCCCCGTGTCTTAGTTGCCGGCGGTACCGGTCTGGTGGGAAGTGCCGTCGTTGCCGAATGTCTTGCCCGCTCTGCCGATGTACGGGTGGTCAGCCGTCACCCCGTTCCGCCGGATTCTCCGCGCCGCCATCTCCAGGCCCAGTATTTGCAGGCCGACGTCATCGAAAATGACGGCCTGAACGCCGCCCTGTCGGACGTGGACGTCGTCATCGACGTGCTCGATGGCAAACTTGGCGGCGCGCGCCGGACGTTGACGCAGGGGGCGCAGAACCTGGCCGCCGGGGCCGCGGCCGCCGGGGTGGGTCGGCTGGTGCTGCTGTCCATCGTCAACGTGGACGAGGTGGAATCCGGTTACTATCAGGCCAAGACGGCGCAGGAAACCATCTACCGGGAATCGCCCCTGCCGGCCGTCATCGTCCGGGCCACGCAGTTCCACGATTTCGTGACTGCGTTTTTCGACGCCGGCCGGAAGCTGCGGATCACCCCGCGCTTCCGCGGCGTGAAGTTCCAGACGATCGCCGTGGCCGACGTGGCCCGGGTGCTCGCGGACGTCGCATTGTCCGAACGGGAGGCGGCCGGCTTCCGGAACATCGGCGGGCCCGAGGTCTTGGGCATGGATGCCATGGCCCGGATCTACCGGCAGTTCACCGGTGTGCGCGGTCCGGTGGTACCGGTGCCCCTGCCCGGACCAATCGGCAGGTTCTTCCGCAGCGGCGCCAACCTGGCCCGCAAGGATGCGGTGGGCAAGATCACCTACGCACAGTGGCTGGAGGCGCGGGAGGCCGAGAGCCTGCCCGCGGTGGACCTGCGTTAGGACGGCCGCCGGGCAGGCCTGGACGGGGGCAGAGCCGGGCCGGTTGACCTGTCAGGTCCCGGCCCGGGCGTGCATGCGCTGCTCCCGCCACGGCAGCGTGTACTCTACAGATGTAGAGCCACTCCCCCATCTTCAGGAGCACCACCTGTGGAGACCATACCGTCCCCGTCCACCCCGCCCGAACAATTCGACCGGCATGCCGCGGAATCCACCGACCGGCGCGATCTCATTGCCGAAGCGGCCACCGAGTTGATTGCCCAGGAGGGCCTGCGGGCGCTGACGCACCGCGCCGTCGACCTCCGACTGGACCTGCCGCTCGGCTCCACCAGCTACTACTTCCGCACCCGGGACGAACTGCTCGCCGCCACGCTCGGGCACCTGCGGGCATGCTCCGCCCGGCACTTCGAGGCCGAGGAATTTCCCCTGCCGCTCAGCCGCCACGGGGCCGACATCGAGGCCCTGGCGGCCCTGATCGGCCGGTATCTCGAGGCCCTCCTGACTGCTTGCCCGCACCACATCAAGGCGCGGTTTGCCCTGGCCTTGGAACTCTCCGGCCGGGAGGATTTCGCCGAAGCACTCTCGGATGCCCTGGTCTCCCAGTCACGGGTAGTGGACCTGTTCACCACGCTGGGGTCATCGGACCCGCAGACGCTGGCCGCGGGATTCACCGCCCTGCTGGAGGGGCTGATCTTCCGCAGCCTGCTGGAGGAGGGCAGAAACCACGTCGTGCCCGGCAGGCAGCGCGTCGAGGTCTTCCGCGAGGCCGTTGCATCCTATCTGCTCGGCGTCGCCGAGTCGGACCTGCCGGCCTAGGATTCAGGGCATCGCGGGGCGGCCGGGCCGCCCCGACACCGCCCCGGGCGGCCGCGGCATGTGCCGCCGGCGGCACGGGGCGGTGTTTTGCCTCGCCGGAAAACTACAATCCTGCATACATATGGCGGACGAACACACCGGTGTGTAGCATGTGCCTGTGGGCCGGGTCACATACCACGGGAAGGTCGGTGGCCCCGTTCCGACCCGTGAGTGGGGTACCGATATGGCCAATACTGCCGATGCCATGACCGGCCTGAAGGTGATAGAGCCTCAGGCCAGGCCAGGGTCCGCGCTTGGCCCGGGCGAGGCGGTGAGCCAGGCCGAGGCGCCGCAGGTCTCCGGATCCAACCCCGCCTCCTGCCCCTGCGGGACAACCGGTCCATGCGTGCCCGGCGGGGAATCCAGCGCCGCAACCGGCCCGGATGGAGCCGTGGCGCTGCCCATATCCAGCTTGGACCGGAAGGAATTCGGTTCCCCCCGCAGGGACCGCCGCAGCACCGGACGCAGCCACCAGGACCACCACCTGCACACAGAGGAGTTCCGATGATGAAATCCACACGGAAGGCCTGGAGCCTTTCCGCCGCCCTGGTCCTGGCCGCCGGCCTGGCAGCATGCGGGGGCGGCGGAGGCAGCCAAGGCGGCGGGGGCGGTGGCGGCGGGGGCGGCGGATCCACCGGCGGTGCGGCCGAAGGCAAGATCGCGTTCCTGATGCCGGACCGGGCCTCCACGCGCTATGAGCAGCAGGACAGCCCGCTGTTCAAGGCCAAGGTCCAGCAGCTCTGCGCCGGCTGCGAGGTGCTGTACCAGAATGCGGACGGGGACGCCAACAAGCAGCAGCAGCAGGCCAACGCCATGATTACCCAGGGCGTCAAGGTCATGGTGCTGGACCCGGTGGACAGCACGGCCGCGGCCTCGCTGGTCAACACCGCAAAAAGCCAGGGCATCAAGATGGTCACCTACGACCGTCCGGTCCCCGATGCCAAGGCCGACTTCTATGTCTCCTTCGACAACAAGAAGATCGGCTCCCTCATCGCCGAGGACCTGGTCAAGCACCTGGACTCGAAGGGCGACACCACCGGCGGCCTGCTGATGGTCAACGGCTCCCCCACGGACCGGGCGGCCCAGCTGATCAAGGAGGGCGCGAGGGAGGCCGTGGAGGCCAGCAAGCACCCGGTGCTCGCGTCCTACGACACCCCGGAGTGGCAGCCGTCCAAGGCCCAGGACTGGGTCGCCGGCCAGATCACCCAGTTCCGGGACAAGATCAAGGGCGTTGTGGCGGCCAATGACGGCACCGCGGGCGGCGCCATTGCGGCCCTGAAGGCGGCCGGTGTCTCCCCGTTCCCGCCGGTTACCGGCAACGATGCGGAGATCGCCGCCATCCAGCGCATCATCGGCGGCAGCCAGTACAACACCATTTCCAAGCCGATCAGGATCGTCGCCGAGAAGTCCGCCGAGGTGGCCGTCCAGCTGCTCAACGGCCAGACGCCCAAGCCCGATGCCACGCTCTTCGACACCCCGTCCGCGCTGTTCGTGCCCACGGTGGTGACCAAGGACAACGTCAAGAAGGTGATTTTCGACGGCGGCATCTACAAGCCGTCGGAGGTCTGCACCGGCGAGTACACGAAGGGCTGCGACGAGCTGGGCATTAAGTAGCCCGGCCCGGCAAAACGTGCCGGACGGCGGTGCCGGCAGCGGCACCGCCGTCGCAAGGGAAGGGGAAGGCAATGTCCACTGTGCCGGCGGAAAGGCTGGAGACGTCTGCTCCGGTGCTGTCCATGCGCGGGGTCAGCAAGCACTTCGGTGCGGTCGCTGCCCTGACCGATATCGACCTGGATGTCTATGCGGGCGAGGTGGTGGCCCTGGTCGGCGACAACGGCGCGGGCAAATCCACGCTGGTCAAGATCCTCTCCGGCGTGCACCCGCAGGATGCCGGGACGGTCACGTTCGACGGCAGGGAGGTGAGCATCCACAGCCCGGTGGATGCTTTGAACCTGGGCATCGCCACGGTGTTCCAGGACCTGGCGCTGTGTGACAACCTCACCGTCGTGGACAACCTCTTCCTGGGCCGGGAAATCGGGCCGCTGCGGCTGAACGAGGTGGAGATGGAGGTCCAGTCCTGGAAGCTGCTGCGCCAGCTCTCGGCCAAGATCCCCTCGGTCCGGATCGCCGTCGCCTCCCTCTCGGGCGGCCAGCGGCAGACCGTGGCCATCGCCCGGTCCCTGCTCGGGAGCCCCAAACTGATCATCCTGGACGAGCCCACCGCGGCCCTGGGCGTGGCGCAGACCGCCGAAGTGCTCAACCTGGTGGAGCGGCTGCGCGAGAACGGCCTGGCCGTGATCATGATCAGCCACAACATGCAGGACGTGCAGGCGGTTTCGGACCGGGTTGCGGTGCTGCGGCTGGGCCGGAACAACGGAACCTTCAGGATGAAGGATGTCAGCACCGACGACCTGATCGCCGCGATCACCGGCGCCACCGACAACGTGGTCACCCGGCGCGCGGCGCAGGCCCCCGGATCCGCGGCCGGACCGGGGACCCCGGAAACCACGGAAGAAGGAACCGTGCCATGACCACCAATCCAACCAGCGCCGCCATCCCGGTCGCCACCGACCTGCAGGATGAACGGCTGATCCGCACCGAAGGCCTCAAGGGCGCGGTCAAGGTCGGCGTGAACCGGGTCCGCAGCGGCGACCTGGGCGTGCTGCCCATTGTCGTGGGACTGCTGGTGATCTGGAGCATCTTCCAGCTGCTCAACCCGTTCTTCCTCTCCAGCGCGAACCTGGTCAACCTGCTGCTGGAAAGCGCCGCCGTGGGCGTAATCGCGCTCGGCATCGTCTGCGTGCTGCTGGTGGGCGAGATCGACCTCTCGGTCGGATCGGTCAGCGGCCTGTCCGCGGCGATCGTCGGCGTGACGTTCGTGAAACAGGACTGGCCGACCGGGCTGGCCATCCTGGCCGCCATCGTGGCCGGCGCCGTCATCGGCTTTGTCTACTCCCTCGTGTACACCAGGTTCGGTGTCCCGTCCTTCGTGATCACGCTGGCCGGGCTGCTCGGCTTCCTGGGCCTGCAGCTGTTCGTCCTCGGCGTCGAGGGAACCATCAACCTGCCGTTCGATTCCTTCCTTGTCAGGTTCGGCCAGCAGGCCTTCGTGCCGGCATGGCTCTCCTACGTGCTGGCGGCACTGGGCGTGGCCGGGTTCTTCCTGAGCCAGCTGACGTTGTCCCGGCAGCGGGTCAAGGCGGGCCTGTCCGGCCGTCCGATGCGCCTGGTCCTGGCCCAGAGCATTGTGCTGGCGGTGATCCTGTTCTTCGCGGTCTGGTACCTGAACCAGACGCGCGGGGTCGGCTGGATGTTCGTCTTCTTCGCCGCACTGGTGCTGATCATGCACTACGCGTTCACCCGTACCAAGTGGGGCCGGTCCGTCTACGCCGTGGGCGGCAACCGCGAGGCCGCCCGCCGGGCCGGCATTAGCGTCAACCGTGTCTACACCTCCATCTTCATCCTCTGCTCCACCTTTGCCGCGGTCGGCGGAATCCTGGCCGCCGGACGCCTGGCCGCCTCGGCCCAGAGCAGCGGCACGGGGGATGTGAACCTGAACGCGATCGCGGCGGCCGTGATCGGCGGCACCAGCCTGTTCGGCGGGCGCGGTTCGGCCTTCTCGGCGCTGCTGGGCATCCTGGTCATCCAGTCCATCTCCAGCGGCCTGACCCTGCTGAACCTGGAGTCCTCGTTCCGCTACATGATCACCGGCCTGGTGCTGCTGCTGGCAGTGATCCTGGACGCGGTCTCGCGCAAGTCGCGTACTTCGCACGGTCGCGCCTAAACGATGTTCCTGGGTATCGACATCGGCACCGGCAGCAGCAAGGCGGTGCTGGCCGATGCGGACGGGCGGATCCTGGACAGTGCCGTGGTGGCGCACGAGGTCTCGTACCCGCGGCCGGGCTGGGCCGAGTTCGACGCCGAAGGGGTGGGATGGGCCGAGGTCACCCGGCTGTGCCGGGAGCTGTTGGGCCGGCACGACGCAGGGAAGGTCGACGGCGTCTGCATCAGTGCCATGGGCCCGTCCCTGGTGGTCACGGACGAGAGCCTCGTCCCGCTGCGGCCCGCCATCCTGTACGGCATCGACGCCCGTGCCGCCGCGGAAATCGTGGAATTGACGGAGGAATTCGGCGCGGAGGCAATCTTCGCCGACTCCGGCAAGGTGCTCTCCTCCCAGGCGGTGGGCCCCAAGATCCGCTGGCTGCGCAACCGGGAGCCGGAGGTCTTTTCGCGGGCGCGCCGCTGGCACAGCCTCAGCTCCTTCATGGTGGCCAGGCTGACCGGCGAGTATGTGCTGGACCACCACACCGCCAGCCAGTGCGATCCGCTCTATGATCTGCGGCGGAACCGATGGCATCCGGACCGGTACGGCGCCGTCGCCGGCCACCTGCCGGAACCCCGGCTCGCCTGGCCGGCCGAGGTGGCCGGAACGGTCCATGCCGCCGCCGCGGACGCGACAGGACTGCCGGCCGGCGTCCCGGTCTGCACGGGGACGGTCGATGCCTGGGCGGAGGCCTTCAGCGCGGGCGTGCGCCGCCCCGGGGACCTCATGCTGATGTACGGCTCCACGATGTTCTTCGTCCAGGTCCTCGGGCAGTACCGGGCCGAACCCAGGCTGTGGACCACCGCCGGGGTGGAGCCGGGCTCGTTGACCCTGGCCGCCGGGATGTCGACCTCGGGAAGCCTGACCACCTGGATGCAGCGGCTGTTTGGAGACGTCCCCTTCGAAACGCTGGTAGCGGAGGCAGCCGCTGTCCCGCCCGGCTCCGATGGCCTGCTGGTGCTGCCCTACTTCGCCGGGGAGCGGACGCCGGTCTTCGATCCGGACGCGCGCGGGCTGATCGCCGGACTGTCCCTGCGCCACAAACGCGGGCACCTGTTCCGGGCCACCTACGAGGGAATCGGTTTCGGTATCCGGCAGATCCTGGAATACCTCGAGAACGCCGGCGAACCGATCCTGCGGGTCGCCGCCGTCGGGGGCGGCACCAAGGCAAGGCTGTGGACCGGGATCGTCAGCGACATCACCGGACGCGAGCAGATCGTGCCGGAGCAGACCATCGGGGCCAGCTACGGGGACGCGCTGCTCGCTGCCATCGGCACCGGGGCCGTGCCGGCCGGCACCGAATGGGCCCGGACCGCTGCGACCGTCAGGCCCGACCCCGGCACCGCGCCGGTCTACGAAAAGCTGTACGCCACTTACGGGCAGCTGTATCCGTCCAACCGGGAGCACATGCATGTGCTCGCTGCACTGCAGGAACCCGGCCCGGCATAGCTCCGGCCGCCCGGCAACGCAACGACGGCGGGCCCCCGGTTCCGGTGAACGGTCCGGGACCGGGGGCCCGCCGGGCAGCGCGCTGCGGGGTGGGGCGAGGGGCGGTGGCGGCGAGGCCGGCACCGCATCCCAATTGCTACCTGGCTGCGGCGGCAACCTCGGCGCGGACGGATTCCATGGCGCGGGTCCACACCACGAGCTGGTCCAGCATCGGGGCCAGGGTGCCGGCGTTCTGTTCCGTCGGCTTGAACTCGGAGAAGTTCTCGAAGTCGGTGAACAGGCTGAACATGACCTGGTTGCGCACGTGCGCAATCTGCAGCTCGGAGAGCACGTTCCGCAGGTGCTCGGCGGCGCGGGCGCCGCCCATGGAGCCGTAGGAGACGATGCCGGCGGCCTTGTTGTTGAACTCGACATTCAGGTAGGACAGCGCGTTGGCCAGGGCCGGCGTGACCGTGTGGTTGTATTCGCCGGTCACGAACACGAAACCGTCGAATTCGCTGATCTTGGCCGACCATGCCTTAGTGTGGTCATTCTGGTAGTTCTGGTAGGCGGCCGGGTAAGCCTCGTCCAGCAGCGGGAGGTTGAAGTCCGCAATGTCGACAACTTCGAACTCGGCGTCGGTGCGGGTGGAGGCGTTGGCCAGGACCCAGTCGGCAACCTGCTTGTTGACGCGGCCCGGACGGGTGCTACCGGTGATGATGGCAATCTTGGTCATGAGTAAACCCTTTCGACGCTTTTGACAGGTCATTGAAATTGTTGACACGTCAATGATGGCCGAATGAAACTTGAATTGTCAACCAAAGCGAGGGGGTCGGAGACGTGAACTCCGATACACGATGGCTCGACGAGCATGAGCAGCAGATCTGGCGCGCGCTGCGCGAGCTGATCTGGGGGTTCGAATCAGCCATGGACCGACAGCTGATCCGGGACTCGGAACTCTCCGGGGTCGAATACTCCGTCCTCGCGGCCCTCTCCGAGACCGAGGGCGGCACCCTGCGCGCCCGCGACCTCGCCCATACCCTGGACTGGGAACGCAGCCGGCTCTCCCACCTGCTCAAGCGGATGGAGGCCCGCGGCCTGGTCGCCCGGACCGAATGCCCCGAGGACGCGCGCGGGTTCGACATCTCCATGACGGCGGCCGGGCGTACCGCCATCGAGAAGGCCGCCCCGGGGCACGTCAGCTTTGTCCGCGAGCATGTCTTCGATTCGCTGACCCCCGCCGAGCAGGAGGCCCTGCTGTCGGCCACCACCAAAATCCAGAACTCGCTGCGGGCGGCCGGCTGGTGGGAGCGCACCGGCAAGGGCGGCTAGGGAGGAGCCTCTGCCGAAAGCCGCCCGGGCGGGCAGCTACTCGAGGATTTCGGAAGCCTCGAGCCATTCCAGTTCGAGCGATTCCTCCTCGGCCGCAACCTCCTGCAGCTTCCGGTTCAGCTCGGCCAGCAGGTCGAAGTCCACCTCCGCCGCGGAGCCGGCCTCGTGCATCTGCACCTGGAGCTTCTCCTTCTGCTGCCCGAGCTTGCCCAGCTGGCGTTCGATCCGGTTCAGGTCCTTGCGTGCCTGCCGTTTCTCCGCCTCGCCAGCCCCCGGCGGCGCGGAGCTTCCGGCCGCACCTGCCGCCGCCGGGGACGGCGAAACGGCGACCGCCAGCACGGCCTGGCGCAGCTGCAGGTACTGGTCCACTCCCCCGGGCAGGCCGCGCAGCTTCCCGTCACCCAGCAGCGCGATCTGGTGGTCGGTGACCCGCTCCAGCAGGTAGCGGTCGTGCGAGACGACCACCAGGGTGCCGGGCCAGCCGTCCAGCACGTCCTCGACGGCCGCCAGTGTGTCCGTATCCAGGTCATTGGTGGGCTCGTCCAGCATCAGCACGTTCGGCTCCCCCACCAGCAGCCGCAGCAGCTGCAGGCGCCGCCGTTCGCCGCCGGAGAGGTCCCGCACCGGCGTCCACTGCTTCTGGTTGGTGAAACCGAGCTGCTCCACCAGCTGGCCGGCGGAGAGTTCCCGGCCGCCGACGTTGAACACCTGGCGCTCGCGCTGGATGACTTCGATGACCCGCAGGTCCATGACCTCGTCCAGCTCGCGCACCTCCTGGGTCAGCATGGCGGTCTTGACCGTCTTGCCGCGCTTGATCCTGCCGGCTGTGGGCTGGATGTCCCCGTTGAGCAGGTGCAGCAGGGTGGACTTGCCGGCTCCGTTGATGCCCACGACGCCGACCCGCTCGCCCGGCGCCAGGCGCAGCGTGATGTTGTCGAACAGCGGAGCCTGCTGCCGGTCCCCGGGACGGGCCGGCGGGGTGTAGCTGACGTGTTCGAGGTCGATCACGTCCTTGCCCAGCCGGGCGGTGGCCATCTTCGCCAGCGCCAGGGTGTCGCGCGGCGCCGGCACGTCGGCGATCAGCTCGTTGGCCGCCTCGATCCGGAACTTCGGCTTCGCGGTGCGTGCCGGTGCGCCGCGGCGCAGCCAGGCCAGCTCCTTCTTGACCAGCTGCTGGCGCTTGCTTTCGACGACGGCGGCCATCCGGTCGCGTTCGGCCCGGGCCAGCACGTAGGCGGCGTAGCCGCCGTCGAACGGCTCGACCATCCCGTCGTGCACCTCCCACGTCCGGGTGCAGACCTCGTCCAGGAACCAGCGGTCGTGCGTAACCACCAGGAACGCGCCGTCGCTGGGCCGCCAGCGCTGCTTCAGGTGTTCGGCCAGCCAGGCCACGCCCTCCACGTCCAGATGGTTGGTGGGTTCGTCCAGCATGATCACGTCGTGCGGTTCGATCAGCAGCTTGGCCAGGGCCACGCGCCGGCGCTGGCCGCCGGAGAGCGAGGAGACCTGTGCATGCCAGTCCACGTCCTCGACCAGGCCCGCCATGATTTCGCGGATGCGCGGATTGGACGCCCATTCGTGGTCGGCGGCCTCGCCCACGATCGCCACGCCCACCGGCAGGTCGCCGTCGAGCACGTCCTGCTGGTCCAGGTACCCGACGTTGACGTCGCCGCGCATGGTCACCCGGCCGGAATCGGGTGCCATGCGCCGGGCCAGCAGCCGCATCAGCGTGGACTTGCCGTCCCCGTTGCGCCCCACCATGCCGATGCGGTCCCCCTCGTTCAGGCCGAGGGACACCGAGTCCAGGACCGTGCGGGTGCCGAAGGTGATGCTGATGTTCTCTGCGCCGAGCAGGTGGGCCAAGGGGGCTGCTTTCTGTTGCTGGATGGATCGGGCGGCCGGTTCAGGCCATGATGCGTGCGCCGTGGACCGGACCGTGGACCGGCAGCGCCACCACGCCGGCGACGTCCGAGAGCCGCTGGGCGAGCTCCTCGGCGTCCCGCCGGCCGGCGGTCAGGAACGCCACGGTGGGGCCGGAGCCGGAAACCAGCCCGGCCAGCGCTCCTTCGGCCACGCCCAGTTCCAGAATATCGGCCAGCTCCGGTGCCTGTTCAATCGCGGCGGCCTGCAGGTCATTGGAGACCACTTTGGCCAGGGCTTCCACGTCCCCGGTGTGCATCGCCTGCAGCACCGCCGGATCCACCTCTTCAGGCTCGGGGACCACGATCCCGGCGCGCTCGCGCAGCTTGTCCGCCACCGCATACACCTTGGGCGTGGACAGGCCGAAGGAGGCGGGCACCAGCACCCAGTTCAGGTTCCTGCGGGCCAGCGCCGGCGTCAGTTCGTCCCCCATGCCGAGCCCGACGGCGACCCCGCCGTGCAGCGCGAACGGCACATCCGCGCCCAGCCCCGCCGCAATGCGCACCAGCTCCTCACGCGAAAAGCCGGTGTCCCACAGCGCGCTGCAGGCCGCCAGCGCCGCGGCGGCGTCGGCCGGGCCGCCGCCCATGCCGCC
>NZ_JBHTML010000027.1:0-30837 GCF_042679445.1 Arthrobacter sp. GCM10027362 | reverse complement strand
CCCAATCGAGCCTGCCGGCGGATGCTGCGGCCCCGGCCGGCTCCCCCAAGGCCGGCCGGGGCCGTACTCTGCAGGACGAGCCGGCTGATCTGCTTGTGCCCGCCCATCCCCTGGGGTTTGCGCCGACCGGCATTCTTCACGGTCCGGCATCAGCAGACCTTGCCCGCCTCCTGCAAATCGGTGCCAATTCGCGCCCATCTACTTTGGTTAGCCTCTCCTAAATTCATAAGCTACAGTGGCACACGACCAATACGCAAAGGTTTCGTCACCTATTGGCGCTGTCCGGGGCAGGAAGTGCCGAGACCGGCGACCGCCGGCCAATGCCGCAGGAGCGAAACAGCGCGTGGACTGCACGCTGCCCCGGGCAGCGGCATCCGCCCCCGACTCCAGGAGGAGAACCATGTCCGCACCATCGACGATCACGGCCGCTGTTCGAACTGCGGCGATTCCAGCGGGCCCGGCCGCGGCACCACGGGCGGTGGCCGTGGTGCGCATCCTCCTCGGGGCCGTGCTCCTCTGGGCATTCGCCGACAAGGCCCTGGGCCTGGGCTACGCCACGCCCGCGGCCAGGAGCTGGATCGCGGGCGGATCCCCGACGGCGGGCTACCTCGGAAGCCTCGAGGGCTGGTTCGCCGGCCCCTTCTCTGCCCTGGCCGGCAATCCGGCCGTCGACTGGGCCTTCATGCTCGGCCTGCTCCTGGTCGGCGCCGCCCTGGTGCTCGGGATTGCGCTCCGTGCCGCCGCCGTCGGAGGCGTATGCCTGATGGTCCTGATGTGGCTGACGGCCCTGCCCATCAAGACCAACCCGGTGCTTGACGAGCACGTCATCTATGCCGCGGTGATGGTGGCGCTGGCCGTGGCCAGGGCCGGACACACCTGGGGGTTCGGGCGCCGGTGGGAGGAAGTCCTCGGCGCCGCGCCCCGGCCGCTGGCCACAGCCCTCGCCTAGCGCGGCGCAGACCCCTGGACCTCGCGGGGGGGGGGCGCTCGGTGCCTCCGCGAGGGTCCCGTCGGCGAAATTGATGCCGCCCCGGGAGTCCTTCCACCCCGACGGTGCCCGCATTGAACCATAAGCATGCTGACTATTCCTTCCGGATGAGATAAAACAGGGTCATGCCTTCACAGACCGTCCAGAAGTACGACGTCGTCATTGTCGGCGGTGGAATCGCAGGCCTCAGTGCCGCCTTGGTGCTCGGGCGGGCCCGCCGCAAAGTGGCCGTAGTGGATGCCGGGCAGCCCCGCAACCGTGTTGCGGGGCATGTCCACGGCTTTCCGACCCGGGACGGCGCCAGTCCGGCGGAACTGCTCAAGGCAGCCCGCGAGGAGGTGTACCGCTACGGCGTGGAGCTCATTGCGGGGACCGTGGCCAAGGTGGCAACCGGCCTTCGGCTGGAACTCTCCGACGGCAACAGCCTTCATTCCCGCCATGTGATCCTTGCAGGCGGGCTGCAGGATGTACTTCCGGACCTGGAGGGGGCGTCCGACTGCTGGGGGAGGGACCTCCTCCAGTGCCCGTATTGCCACGGCTGGGAGGTGCGGGACCGAAGGCTCGGCGTGCTGGGGACCTCGGAATCTTCGGTGCAGCAGGCGCTCTTGGTCCGCCAGTGGTCCGACAGGGTCACGTTCTTCCCGCATACTTCCGGCGATCCGGCCGCTTCGGACGCGGCCCATTTGGCCGCCCGGGGCGTACAAACGGTGTCCGGACAGGTGCGCCGGCTGGTCAGCAACGGGGACGGCCTGACCGGCCTGGAAGTCGACGGCGCCGGGGTTGTGCCCTGTGACGCCCTGTTCATCGAGCCCGGGTCCGCCGTCGACCGTGGTGTTGCGGCGGCCTTGGACTGCTCCTATGCGGAGGACGGCTGTCTCACCACGGATGACCTGGGGCGAACCAGCGTCGAGCGCGTCTGGGCCGCGGGCAACGCCACGGACCCGGCCGCTCAGTTGGTCAGCGCGGCCGGGGACGCGTACCGCGTAGCGGTCTCGGTCAACGCCGAACTGGTCCGGGAAGATGTGGAAGCGGCCATGGGGCAGCCTGTCCTCCATCACACGGAGCAGTGATTTGAACATCCAGGCAGCCTGTGGGCCCCGGCAAGCCTGTGGCGGCCTTCGCTGGAACCAGTGAAATGGCCGTGCGAGGATCGCCCATGACGGGGACCGGCGCCGTCCCGCCCTGGCTGCGCCGAATAGGCATCGAAGTGCTCGGTTGGGTACTCATCGTGGTCGGACTCGCCGCGCTCGTTCTGCCCGGACCTGGCCTGCTCGCGCTCGCGGCCGGCCTGGTGGTTCTGTCCCTGCAGTATGCATGGGCCAAACGGCTGCTGGCCTCGATCAGGACGCTGGCGTTCAGGAGCGCGGCGAAGGAGGTGCGGACCTGGCCTCGTATCATTGCCGGCACTTTGAGCGGACTTGCGGTTGTCAGCGCAGGAATCCTGTGGGGTATCCGGCCGCCGGCGCCCGAATGGTGGGCTCTCGGCGACCACTGGTGGCTTCCCGGCGGGTGGGGCACCGGGGCGGCCCTGATTGTCTCCGGACTGACCGCACTGGCCCTTATTGTTTACAGCTTCCGCAAATTCCGCCGGCCACGAACCGGTGCGCACCGCCGACCGGGAACCTAGGCGTACCGCAGCCACCGAAGGTGCCGCCGGCACCGCGGGCGGTGTTTCCCGTGCAACCCGGCGGACGCAACGGGCCCTTCGGTACCAGCTTCCACTCAGTGCCGGTTTCCGCGGCGGCTCCCTTGCGCTAGCTGATCACCGCGTCCACCAGCGCCTTGGCCTCGGCCTGGACCTGCTTCAGGTGCTCCTCGCCCTTGAAGGACTCGGCGTAGATCTTGTATACATCCTCGGTGCCGGACGGGCGGGCGGCGAACCACGCGTTCTCGGTGACCACCTTCAGGCCTCCGATCGGCGCGCCGTTGCCCGGGGCCTCCGTCAGCTTGGCCGTGATCGGCTCGCCGGCCAGCTCGGTGGCGGTAACGTCCGCGGCGGAGAGCTTGGCCAGGGCGGCCTTCTGCTCCCGGGTCGCCGGGGCGTCGATCCGGGCATACACCGGTGCCCCGAACTTCGTGGTCAGCTCGGCGTAGAGCTCCGAAGGCGACTTTTCGGTGACGGCCTTGATTTCCGAGGCCAGCAGTGCCAGCAGGATGCCATCCTTGTCCGTGGACCAGGGCTTGCCGTTGAAACAGACGAAGGACGCGCCCGCGGATTCCTCGCCGCCGAAGACGCCCGCGCCGGAGAGCAGGCCCGGAACGAACCACTTGAAGCCCACCGGGACCTCCACCAGCTTCCGGCCCAGGTCCGCGGCGACGCGGTCGATGATCGAGGAGGACACCAGCGTCTTGCCCACGGAGGCGTCGGCCGGCCACAGCGGGCGGTGGGTGTACAGGTATTGGATGGCCACCGCCAGGTAATGGTTCGGGTTCATCAGCCCGGCGTCCGGGGTGACTATCCCGTGCCGGTCCGCATCGGCGTCATTGCCGGTGGCGATCTCGAATTCGGCGGAGCGGCCGATCAGCGAGGCCATGGCGTAGGGGGAGGAGCAGTCCATCCGGATCTTCTCGTCCCAGTCCACCGTCATGAAGGCCCACTGGGGGTCCACGGTGGAATTGACCACCGTCAGGTTCAGGTTGTACCGCTCTCCGATGGCGCCCCAGTAGTCCACCGAGGCCCCGCCCATCGGGTCCGCCCCGATGCGCACATTCGCCTCGCGGATGGCGTCCAGGTCCAGGACCTGCGGCAGGTCGGCCACGTAGTTGTTCAGGAAATCGTAGGAACCGATCGCCCCGGACAGCTGGGCCTGGCCGAGCGGAATCCGCTTGACCTCCCGGAGGCCGCCCTCGAGCAGTTCGTTGGCGCGGTTGGCGATCCAGCCGGTTGCATCCGAATCGGCCGGCCCGCCGTGCGGGGGGTTGTACTTGAACCCGCCGTCCGAGGGCGGGTTGTGGGACGGGGTGATGACGATGCCGTCGCCCTGGGCGTCCGGGTGCTCGGCGTTGTGCTTGAGGATCGCGTGGCTGACGGCGGGCGTCGGGGTCCAGCCGGTGCGGGCATCGACCCAGACGGTCACGCCGTTGGCCGCAAGCACCTCCAGCGCGGTGTCCTGCGCCGGGTCGGAGAGGGCATGGGTGTCCTTGCCGACCAAGAGCGGCCCGGTGATGCCCTGGCCGGCACGGTACTCCACGATGGCTTGGGTGATCGCGGCAATGTGGTTCTCGTTGAACGAGCCGTTCAGGCTGGTCCCGCGGTGCCCGGACGTTCCGAAGGCCACCCGCTGGGCCGGGTCGGACAGGTCCGGCTTGACGTCGAAGTACGCGTCCCGCAGGGCCGTCAGGTTAACAAGATCGCTGGGAAGGGCCAGGGTGCCCGCACGGTTTGCCATGGGTCCAGCATGCCAAAGTTGCCGCCGCCGCGGCAGGATGGTTACCGCATGTTGGCAGATTACGACGGCGGTCCGGCAGCTGCTGCCGTCCCGCCGCCGATTGTTGCGAAGCCGGCCGCCATGAACCCGGAAAGGCCGCCCGTCCGGCTTCCCGTCCCTGCCACGGCCTAGACTGGTGGCAGGGAGATGTCGGCCTTTATCACCGAGGGGGAGCAGCAGATGGCAGGCAGCGGGCAGGGGAACACTCCGCCATTCAACGACCCGACCAATCCGGGGTGGTATACGGATCCATACGCGAAGAAGCCGGAGCAGCCGGCGCAGCCGGCGCCGCCGTCGAACCCGGTCATCCCGCCGGGTCCCGGCTACGGCCCGCAGGGGGTGCCCGGCTACCAGCAGCCGTTCTACGGCTACGGCCAGCAGGCGAAGAAGGGCCTGAGCATCGCCGCGCTGGTCTGCGGCATCGTCTCCGTGGTGACCATCGGGTTGTTCTTTATCCCGCAGGTCCTGGCCATTGTCTTCGGGCACCTGGCCCTGCGCCGCGAGCCGGCGGGCAAGCCCCTGGCGCTGACGGGCCTGATCATGGGGTACGTGGTGGCCGGAATCTGGGCCGTGATGCTGTTCTTCATCTCGCTCGGGGCTGTGTTCGGATCCTAGCCTCCCGGGAAAGCGCCGGCTGACCGGCGCACGCTTTCCAGCTGTGCCGCGACCGCCAGCAGCTGTGCCTCGGACCCGGGCGGCCCGATCAGCTGGATGCCCATCGACAGCCCCGCCGCGGTGGTGTGCACCGGCACCGCCACGGCGGGCAGCCCGCAGACATTGACCATGGAGCTGTAGGGCGAGTACTGGCACTGGCGCATGTAGTCCACCTCCGGGTCCATCCCGGTGTACCAGCCCAGCGGCCGGGGCGTCTGCGCCAGCGCCGGGGTCAGCACCATGTCGTAACCGGCGTACTGGGCCCGGGTGTCCTCGGCGAACCTGGCCAGGACGGCGAGTGCTTCGGCCACCTCGCCGGCGGACCGTTGCAGGGCGCGCCGGCGGAAAGCGCGCGTGAGCGGCATCAGCTGTGCCTCCCGGCTGGCCGGAATCCTCAGGTTCGCCAGCGATGAGGTCCAGGTGGTGCCGAAGGCCTGCGGGTAACGGTTGTCGTAGCGGAAAGCGGTTTCAACGACGTCGTGCCCCAGCCCCACCAGCAGCCGGACACCCTCGTCCAGGGCGGCCTGCGCCTCGGGCTCCAGCCCCACCGGGTAGGCGGCGGCGAACGGCGAGAGCGTGCTGAGGCCAATCCGGAACCGGCCCTCGGCGTGCAGGGCGGCGGCCACCGGCGGCGCCTCCCCGGAGACGGTCGCTTCCAGCGCGGCCAGCGCCAGTTTGTCCGCCCGCAACGCCCGAGCCAGCGGATGGCGCGCCAGCCTGGCAATGACTTCGGCGCGGCCCAGCAGGAGCCCCGCCTGCGGGCCGCCCAGGAGTTTGTCACCGCTGGCGATGACGACGTCGGCACCGGATACCAGCGCACTTGCGATATCGGGCTCCTCAGGCAGCACGGGGTCCGGGGCGAGCAGACCGCTGCCGAGATCGACCACCAAGGGGACATGGTGTTCATCGGCCAGGGACCGGAGTTCGCTGACGCCGACGCCGGAGGTGAAGCCGCTGACCCGGAAATTGCTCGGGTGGACCTTGAGCAGGCAGCCGGTCTGCTCCCCCATGGCGGACTCGTAATCGCGCAGGTGCGTCCGGTTGGTGGTGCCCACTTCCCGCAAACGGGCACCGGTCGATTCGATCAGTTCGGGAAGCCTGAAGCCCGCGCCGATTTCGACGAGCTCCCCTCGGCTGACGACCACCTCCCCGGTGCCGGCCAGGACGGTGGTGGCCAGCAGCAGGGCTGCCGCCCCGTTGTTCACTGTTAGCGCATCCTCGGCAGAGGGACAGGCTCGCAGCAGTGCCTGGCGCGCGCCGGCCCCGCGCCGGGAGCGCGTCCCGGACGGCAGGTCCATTTCGACGTCGACGTAACCGGCCGCCGTGAGCAAAGCCTCCCGGGCGGACGCCGACAGCGGGGCGCGTCCCAGGTTCGTGTGCACGATGACGCCGGTGGCGTTGAATACCGGTCGCAATGAGGTGGCCGCGCGGGATGATACTGCGGCCAGGATCTCCGGTTCGACGTCCTCGGGGGCAAGCTGGCCGGAACGCGCCTGGTCCTGGATCTCCTGAACGATGGAACGGATCACATCATCGCCGAGGCGTCCCCGGGCGCGCCGAAGCTCCGGGTGCGCGAGCAGCCGGTCGGTGCGCGGAATAAGCCTACGCGGATCGTTTTTGCCCACGGCCCTCCTTCCGGGGGTCGCCTTCAGCTGCGGCAGTTGGCGGAGGCGGACGGGAATCGAACCCGCCAGACCGAGCTACTCGGTCTCACCGGTTTTGAAGACCGGGGAGCCCACCAGGACCCAGACGCCTCCAACAGGATGCTAACAGTTTCTGGTTTGTGGAAGGCCGTTCCTGACAAACCCGGCATTTGCACGCTCGACAAGCCGTGGGAGCCGCACTGTGGAGCGGCGTCGGGCAGCAGGCGCGGACCACCCGGTGCCCCCCCCCCCCCGCGCGAGGAGCGGGCGGTGCGCAGCCCCAGCGGGCCGCGAACTCACCGTCCAGCCGCTCACGGAGCGAACCACGCACCGACCCGGCCCCGGCGGATCCTGGCGCATTCCACGAACGTCGTGGAACAAGGACCCGGGCACCGTTGATGTCCGCGTCGAGTCTCTTGCCGCAGAAGCGGCACACGAATTTGTCCCGGGAAGCCCGGTTCAGCCGGTGCATGAAGTGGCAGCCGGAGCACTCCTGCGAGGAATAGGCCGGGTTCACCTCGGACACCCCGAGGCCGGTGTCCTCGCGCAGCGCCGTGAGCTTCCTTCTCACAGCCGCCCGGCCGAACCGGGTGATCAGGCGGTTGGGCCTTTTGCCCAGCCCGCCGCCGCGGAAGTCCAGCTTCTCCACCACGAGCCCGGCGATGTCCTGGCGGGAGAGCCGGTTCAGGAGGCGGTTGACCTCGTTGGCGATGTAGGCGCGCATCCGGTGCGGGAGCTTTTGGTAACGCTTGTTCGTCTTCCGCGGGATGCCCTGCCGCTGGAGCGCCGGGCGAGTTCGACGGCCTGCCGGTCCAGTTCGGACAGGTACGGCAGCACCGCCTGCCCGAGCAGGCGCCCGTCGCCGGTGGCGAACAGGGCCACCATCCCGAAATCCAGCCCGAGCCACTGCCCGTCCTGCGGGCGCGGTCCGGCCACCGGGGACTTCTTCACGAGCACGAACCGGACGGACCTGTCCGGTGTGACGCTCACCTGCACGAAGTTTGAAAGTTCGCCGGGCGCCTCGTTGAAGCGCCGGTTCGCGGTGAGCGGGATGCGCACCGGCCTGCGCTTATCCAGGGTGCTGATCCGGACCCAGTAATCGAACCGGGAACGCGCGTCCGCCGCCTCGACCTGCGCGACGGCCCCGTCCATAAGCATGGTGTTCACCTCGGACAGGTCCGGGCGGCGCACCTTCGTGCGGGAGAGTCGCTTGGCCATGTGCCGCAGCAGCCTCAGGTGTTCTGCCGGGACCGGGCAGTCCTCCCCGGCCCACTGCCGGGAGGGTTTCCCGCCGCCGTAATCGACATCCCCGGTCTCCTTGTGCACGAGCACCGGCAGGGAGAGCTCCTTGGCGTACCATGCCCGCCTCGCGTTCACCCGCTACAGGACCGTCTTCACGTCCGGATCCAGGGACGAGCCGGCGATGAGCTCCCGGGTCCCGGACTTGAGCAGTTCCTGCCACGAGCCCAGCGCCGCGTACGCCTGGTTGTACCCGGACTTGACCTGCCGGGCCGAGAGCACCGTCCCGAAGTCCAGGTCACCGGCCTTGGTGCCCATGCGTTTTTCGAGCACCGCGCCGTTCAGGAATGCCCGGTGCAGCTGGGCCTGCATCCCGCAGAGCGCCTCCCGCCACGGGCCCAGCAGCGCCCGTACCTTTTCGAGCTTGCCACGATTGCCGGAGTGCGCCAGCGGGTACGCGCGCACCCTCATCCCGGCCACGGACGCTGCCGCGCCGGTCATGACCCGGCGCCCTGTTCGTTCTCGTGCCCGGGGTCGCGCAGCAGGCGCCGGGCAGGTCCCTCGCCCCGCACCGGCCGCACCGCCGGGGCGCGAACGGGAAAACATTGCCGGGGACATACCCCGACAGCTCCGGCGGCCACACCTCTTCCATGGCCCCACGCTATGCTCCGGCACCGACAAAACAGGGCCGCACGAACTAAGGTCCCCGCCCAAAAGGCCTGCGGCGGCCCGCCCGCGACGATGGCGGCGGCCGGAAAGCAGGCGGGACTGGACCCGGCACGGCACCAAGGCTGCGGGCCATACCTGCCGGAACTGCGGAAACCTGGATGTGTGGCTGGGCCGGCACGCACCCGGACAGCTTCATGCAGTGACCATGCGAATCCGACCCAGGCTTTTCCACGGTTCTCCATATATCGAAGAATTAGTCCAAACACTGCCCGACTCTCCTAGACTAAGGGCCATGGAAGGGATCACGGCCCTAGACCAGGAACAGTCCGGAACGGTCCGGCTCACCGGCTATGCGCATGGCGGAGGGTGCGCCTGCAAGATTCCCCCCGGGGAGCTCGAGGACGTCGTCCGCGGCCTGGTCGGACAGACCCACCCCGGCGTCCTGGTGGGGCTCGACGGCGGCGATGATGCCTCCGCTGTGCTGGTCGGCGACGACCTCGCGGTCCTCTCGACGGCGGATTTCTTCACTCCGGTGGTCGACGACGCCTACGACTGGGGCCGGATCGCGGCCGCGAACGCCATTTCCGACATCTATGCCATGGGCGGGCGTCCCGTCAGCGCCATCAACCTTGTCGGCTGGCCGCGGGACGTGCTGCCGATGGAGTTGCTGACCGAGGTTCTGCGCGGCGGGCTGGCGGTTGCCTCCGAAGCCGGCTGCCCGGTGACGGGAGGGCACTCAATCGATGACCCGGAACCCAAATACGGCATGGCGGTGACCGGCGTCGCCGACCCCGGCAAGCTGCTTCGCAACGATGCTGCCCGGCCCGGGCTGCCGCTCACGCTGACCAAGCCGATCGGCCTGGGCTTGTTGAACAACCGGCACAAGCAAACCGGCGAGGTATTCGCCGAGGCCATCGCAACGATGGTGCAGTTGAACCGGGAGGCCGCCGAGGCAGCCGTGCAGCGCGGTCTCCGGGCCGCGACGGATGTCACCGGTTTCGGCCTGCTGGGCCATCTCTACAAGATGTGCCGGGCCTCCGGCGTGGGTGCGGTCATCGACCGCGCCGCGGTGCCGCTGGTCTCCGGCGCCCGGGAAGCGCTGCGGGACGGCTTCATCTCCGGCGGAACGCGGCGCAACCTGGAGTGGGTCCGTCCCCATCTGCGGCCGGGACCGGGGGTCTCCGAGGAGGACCTGCTGATGCTCGCCGACGCCCAGACCTCCGGCGGCCTGCTTGTGGTGGGCGAACTGTCCGGGCACCCCGTCGTCGGACACACGACCGAGGGCCCCGGAATCGAAGTCCGCTAAGGCTGCGGACCGTCGGCTTATTCGGCCGTGGTGATCGAATCGTGCACAATGCCTGCCCGGCGGCGTGCAGCGAGCCGGTTCTTCTGCGGTTCGATAGTATAACGGGGGTTTTCGGTGGAACGGATGCCGGCACGCAGGATCCCGAACCGGGTGAGGGCCGAGGCGCCGAGCAGCGCCACGCCCGAGATTGCCGCGGTGAGCCGGTGCCGGCCGCCGACGAGCGCGCCGATGCCGCCGGCGACGGCCAGCCGTTCACTCCAGGCGAGCATCCGCCCCGGCCCGTCCAAGTGCAGGGGCTCGGCCGCAACAGGATCCATGTTCTTCTCCATGAACCGGGTAGCGATCAGCTCGCCGGCGACTCCGAGCACCGCGAGTGCCCGGGCCGGCCCGGTCTCCTTGGCCGGGGTGGTAATCATGGCCAGGCCCGCCGCGGCGAGACTGGCAGAACTGACGAAGACGAAGGGCAGATCCTCCCGAGCGGCGTTCCAGGTCGGATTCGCGGTGTCCGACAGCAGGACCGCGGTGTAGGCGGACAGCGGGGCCGCGAACACGGCGGCTTCCACCCCCGCCGGCCCTTCGATCCCCCGCAGCAGCCGGCGCAGCGGCCCGAGCGGCAGCCGCGAGCCGGTCATCCGGTCGATTTCGGAAACGGCGGAGACTCCGGCGCCGGCGCTGAACGCCGTCAGGATCCATGAGCCCAGGCTCATCGGCGATGTGGGCTTGATGGTGCGAAGCATGTTGAGGAACCGCTCGGGGCGGCCCAGGTCCTCCACCAGGGCCACGGCTCCCACCCCGACGGCAGCGAGCGCGGCCAGCCGGCTGTTACGGCACAGAACCGGCTTGCCGGTCAGCTGCGCGCCGACGCCGAGCAGCGCCGAGCCGCCGGCCACTCCCCCGAGGAAGAGGTAGACGGCGATCGGGTCTCCCCACGGCGGCGGCTTGACAACCGGCCGGCCGTAATAGGAAGTGAACTCGGCCTCGGGAACCACCGGCACTTCGACGCGGCCCTCGCCCGTCCCGGCGCGGGGGCGCTTGCCGCCCCGCTTGCGCCGGCGCGGCGGTTCGGGCGGGCGGTATTCGTCGAAGTCGGAGACCGTCAAGCCCGGCCTCCCACCAGGAAGGCCGCGGTGGCGGCGGCCAGCATGCCGGCGGCGGCAATGCCCGCCCGCTTGAACATGCGCGGCAGGTCTGCCGTGGGCACCCGGGGGTCCGGCGGCAGCCCGTACACCTCCGGTTCGTCCAGCAGCAGGAAGACGGACCCGGTGCCGCCGACGCCGTCGGAATCATTGGCTCCGTAGAGCCGCGCCTCGGTCAGCCCCTGCGCATGCAGTTCGGCCACCCGTTCCTTCGCGGTGGCCACCATGTCCTCGCGCGCGCCGTACTTGATCGATGTCGTAGGGCAGGTTTGGGCGCACGCGGGCGTCTGACCGTCAACGATCCGGTCGTAGCACAAGGTGCACTTCTGGGCGACGCCGACGTTGCGGGTCGGGGCCTGTTCCCCCGGAGTGAACTCGCGCTCGGTCTTCGGCCCTGCCGTGCCGTCGCGGCGCCGCTCGATCACTCCGAACGGGCACCCTGCCACGCAGGTTCCGCAGCCGTTGCATACATCGTCCTGTACGACGACGGTTCCGTGCTCCGTGCGGAACAAGGCACCGGTGGGACAGACGTCGAGGCACCCGGCGTTGGTGCAGTGCTTGCACACATCGGAGGACATCAGCCACCGGAAGTCGGGGGTGTCCGGCGGCGTCGTGTCGGCGCCGGCCAGGTTCGCCGCCTGATCCTGCCCCGGTGGGCCAAAGCCAGGCATACCCAGATTGACAAGAGCCCGACCGGATTCGCGGGCTCGGCCGATCTGCTCCCGGTCCTGCTCGATGAACGCGACGTGGCGCCAGGTGTCCGCTCCGAGAGACCCGGTGTTGTCATAGGAGGACTCGAGCAGTTCGTATCCTGAGTCTTTTGAGTCGTGGGGGTTGCGGTTCCATTCCTTGCACGCGACCTCGCAGGCCTTGCACCCGATGCAGATCGAGGTATCGGTGAAGAAGCCCTTCCGGGAATGCCCGGTGTGCCTGAGGTGGTCCGGAGATTCGGTCAGCCGGTTCATTCAGTCCTCCTCCTTCGTCTCGTGGCCCGATGCCCGGCCGGGACCGGTGACCTTCTGGTTGCCGGTCTCCGGTGTCACCCCCGCGCGGGTCTGGTATTCGGCGATCAGCGAAAGGAGCGCGGCGCCGCGCGGCCGCCGCCCCGGGACGATATCGCACGACCCGGCCTTGGACTCCTGGATCTGCACGTTCGGATCGAGTGTCACGCCAAGCAGGTCGTTGGCCGCGTCCCCGGAAACCACGGCGTCCTGCCCGACGCCCCAGTGGTAGGGCAGTCCGATCTGGTGGAAGGTCCGCCCGCTCACGACCAGCGGCTTCACCCGCTCGGTCACCAGCACTCTGGCCTCGATCGCCGACCGGGGCGAGATGATGGTGGCCCATCCGTAAGGTTCCAGTCCTCGTTCGGCTGCCAGTTCCGGGGACACTTCGCAGAACATTTCCGGCTGGAGCTCCGAGAGGTAGGGCAGCCATCGGCTCATCCCGCCGGCTGTGTGATGCTCGGTCAGGCGGTACGTGGTGAACACATACGGGTAGACCTCGGAACCGGGCTCGCCTGCGCTGGGCGCGCTGAGGTTGTCCGCGCGCGGATAGGTCAGCCGGGCAGGGTTCTGCTGCTGCCGATAGAGCGGGTTGGCGATTGGGGACTCCTGGGGCTCGTAGTGCGTTGGCAGGGGTCCGTCCACCATGCCCTTCGGCGCGAACAGCCATCCCTTGCCATCCGATTGCATGATGAACGCATCGTCGCCGCCGAGCGCCGCGGCGCCGCCGGCGTCGAGGTCCGCAGGAGTCCCCGGGGCGAGGTCCACGGGGAAGTCCGGCACGTCCTCGCCGGTCCACCGGTTCTGCTGCGGGTCCCACCAGATGTACTTCTTGCGCTCGCTCCACGGTTT
Source organism: Arthrobacter sp. GCM10027362 (assembly GCF_042679445.1). Lineage (NCBI taxonomy): Bacteria > Bacillati > Actinomycetota > Actinomycetes > Micrococcales > Micrococcaceae > Arthrobacter > Arthrobacter sp. GCM10027362. Next base: position 17,921 of record NZ_JBHTML010000027.1, on the reverse strand, counting down.
GCCGTCGGGGTCCGCCGATGCCCGGTTGTAGAGAATCCTCCGGTTCGCAGGCCACACCCAGCCCCATTCGGGGGCGGACGAGCCCTGCTCCTGCCCCGGTTTCCGATCGGCGGCATGGTTGATACCGTCCGCGTAGACCCCGGTGTAGATCCAGCATCCGCCCGACGTCGACCCGTCGGCGCGCATCTGAGTGTAGGACGAGAGGGGCCTGCCGGCCTGCGGCCCGGTCAGATGCATGCCGTTGATTTCCGCGAGCACCGCCTCGGCGTCGGGCTCGCCGTGTTCATTGAGGGGATAGTCCCACGTCAAGTCCAGCAGCGGCCGGTCCCGCTCATCGGTCGAATCCGCCAGCTTCGCCCGGATGCGCTTGCCCAGTTCATAGAAGAACTCCAGTTCGCTCTGGCAATCGCCGGGCGGCCGGACAGCCTGGTGGCGCCATTGGAGCATCCGCTGCGTCTGCGTGAAGGAACCGGCCTTCTCCACATGGGTGGCTGCCGGCATGAAGAAGACCTCGGTGGCTATGTCTTCGGTCTTGAGTTCGCCCGAGGCGATCTCCGGACCGTCCTTCCACCACGTCGCCGATTCGATCAGGCTCAGGTCGCGCACGACCAGCCATTTCAGGTGGGACATGCCCAGCCGCTGCATCCGCCCGTGGGCCGACCCGACGGCCGGGTTCTGGCCGAAGAGGAAGTAGCCCTCGATGTCGTCATCGAGCATGCTCATGACCGTCTCATACGTGCCGTGAGGGCCGTTGATCCGGGGCAGGTACTGGTAGCCCCATTCCGAGTCCTCGTTGGCCGCATCGCCCCACCAGGCCTTGAGCAGACTGACGGTGTAGGTATCGGCGGCCGCCCAGTATCCCTTCTGGGTCGGCGAGGCGATGCCGTCCAGGTATTGCTGCAGGGTCTCCATCTCGGCCTTGGGCATCGGGAGGTAGCCCGGCAGCAAGTTGAACAGGGTCGGAATGTCGGTGGAACCCTGGATGCTGGCATGACCGCGCAGCGCCATGATCCCCCCGCCAGGCCGTCCCACATTGCCCAGCAGCAACTGCAGGATTGCCGCGGTCCGGATGAACTGGGCGCCCAGGGTGTGCTGTGTCCACCCGACAGCGTACGCGAAACACGTCGTCCGGTCCCGTCCGGAGTTCTCCGTGACGGCCCGGGCCAGATAGTCGAAATCCTCGAGGGAAATACCGCAGGCCTCGCGGACCATCTCGGGGGTGTAGCGCGCATAGTGCCGCTTGAGGATCTGGAACACGGTCCGCGGGTGCTCCAGCGTGGGGTCTTGTTCGAATCGAGGGTTTCCGATCGGCGGGCCCCCGCTGCCGTACTGGTGGCCGGCCGCCCGCGCCGCGGTATCGGCGCCGTGCTCGTGCCCGCCGGGCTCTTCCGCCCCATCCTTGCGCTCATAGGCCCAGGAAGACAGGTCGTACTGCCCGGTCCCGGGGTCGAATCCGGAGAACAATCCGTCCAAATCCTCGGTGTCACGGAAGTCTTCGCCGACCAACGTCGCCGCGTTGGTGTAGGCGAGCACGTACTCCTTGAACCACAGTTCGTTGCTGATCACGTAGTTGATCAGGGCGCCAAGCAGCACAACGTCCGACCCGGCGCGGATGGGCACATGCTTGTCGGCCACCGCGCTGGTGCGGGTGAACCGCGGGTCCACATGGATGACCTTTGCCCCCCGGGCCTTGGCCTCCGTCACCCACTGGTAGCCCACGGGGTGGCACTCGGCCATGTTCGAGCCCTGGATGACGATACAGTCGGAATTTGCCATGTCCTGGAGCGATTGTGTGGCGCCTCCCCGCCCAAAGGAGGTTCCCAAACTGGGAACCGTGGCGGAGTGTCAAATGCGGGCCTGGTTCTCCAGTTGGATGGCTCCTGCGGCGGTGAAGAGCTTCTTGATCAGGTAGTTCTCTTCATTATCCAGCGTTGCCCCGCCCAAGCCGGCAATGCCCATGGTGCGGCGCAGCGGCCGGCCCTGCTCATCGTTCTGCTGCCAGTTGTTCCGGCGTGCCTTGAGGAATCTGTCGGCCACCATCTCGATGGCGGTGTTCAGGTCCAGCTGCTGCCAGTCCTTGGCGTGGGGTGCCCGATAGAGCACCTTTGTCTGCCTGCCGGGCGCATTGACCAGTTGCTCGCTGGCCGATCCTTTGGGGCAGAGCCTCCCCCGGGAAATCGGTGAATCCGGGTCCCCTTCGATTTGGACGACCTTTTCGTCCTTGACGAAGACACGCTGGCCGCATCCGACGGCGCAGTAGGGGCACACGCTCTGAACCACTCGGTCCGCAGTTGACGTCCGCGGCGTGATCCCGCGGGTCCTCGGCGATGTCACGGCTTCGCCGCGGCCGAGTGGATCACTCGACCCGAATTGCCGTACCACCGGCCATCCTAAGAAGCTGAACCGCGACATGCGCCCACCATAGCCCATCACCCCTCCCCGACAACAGGGGTGCACCGCAACTGCGGCCGGAGCGGATCCGTCATTGGTCATTGATGCGAATACTGGGCTGACTGGCACGGTCACCGCGCAGCGCTTCCAGAAAAACGTCTTGTCGGCAAACTTCGACGTCGTGCAGGGAATGCCCGGCCCACACGACCGGCCAGCCTCAACGAGGCAGGTATCGCAGATACACGATGCCGCTGTCGAAGATCCTGTGTTCAGCGAGACTCAGGTCGAGGTGCACGTCGTCGGGCAGGGCGCGCAGACCTCCGCCCACCATCTTTGGAACTACGAAGAACCGGAAGTCGTCAACCAGGCCCGCACGGATCGCATCTGCCGCAACCGTGGGCCCGAAGATCTCGACCATACCCTTCGCACGCTCCACGACCCGCCGCAACTCGGCCAAGCTCAGGTCCGGCACGATGCGGGCCCGGTCCGAAGTGAGCTCTTCGCCCGTCATTGTCGACGACACCACAACCTTGTCGATGCCCCGCCAGCGCCGGGCGAACTCCCGCTCGGCCATAGGACGGTCCTCGGCGTCCGGATAGGTGTCCCAGTACCCCATCAACGTGTAGGTTCTTCGTCCGAGCACCTCGGTCGACACCTCGGCCATGCGATCGAGGTGGACAGCAAACACCGCGTCAGTCGGGGCCGTCCACTGGAAGTCGCCGTCGGCATCGGCGACGTAGCCGTCGATGGACACGGTCGCGACATAGGCAAGGGTTCCCATGACCGTTCCGCCCCCCTCAAGCTGGGTGCTAACCGGTGTCGGCGGCGAGACCAGCACCCATTAGGAGCCTGCCGCGAGCAAAGCGCTCAAGCCGTCAGTTCTTCTTCAGTTCCTCAGCGAGCATCACGATGATGCCGCTGGGCCCGCGGACGTAAGTGAGTTTGTAAACGTCCTTATAGTTCGCCACACCGCGAAGCGGACGGCAGCCGTGCCTCGCGGCTATCTCCAGGGCCTCGTCGATGTCATCGACTGAGAACGCGACGCGGTGCATGCCAATCTCGTTGGGACGGGTGGGCTCCGACTCGATCGCTTCGGGATGGATGTACTCGAAGAGCTCGAGGCGACCGTGACCGTCCGGGGTCTGGAGCATCGCGATGTTGGCGTGGTTGCCATCAAGCCCCACGGCAGTATCGGTCCATTCGCCACTGACGGTGTCACGGCCGACAACCTTAAGACCGAGGTCGGTGAAAAAGGCGATCGCTGCTTCGAGGTCGCGAACGGCGATACCGACGTTCTCCAGTTTGATGGCCATGCGCGACATGCTAACGAGCCGGGAGTGCAGAAAGAAGCCCCCCCACCAGCCACGCGCCGTGCCAATAGCGCTAGACGTTGTCTTCGACTAGAGCCAGACCGCGGATAGGAGAGCCACTTAAACCACAGCGCCTTGGTCACATCCACCAGGACGCGACCTAGGCGCGGGGTCGTCGAATCAACGAGGCAGCTACCGGTTAAACCGGAACTCAATTACACATTGAATCTGAATTCAACCGCGTTCCGTAGCCGAGCAACCCTAGGTTCGTACACGCTGTCATGTGCGAAGCCTGGCATCCAGCCTTGGCTGCTTCCGGCCGGTACTGATCACGGCACCCGCGTCGGAGTTGCGGGACAATAATCGTGTGGACGACCTGCATGTGCCCCCGGGACCGGGCGCGCCCCGCGGCCTCCGGGTACCGGCGAAAGAGCTGGTCGAGCAATTCTCCCGATCCTCCGGCCCTGGGGGCCAGAGTGTCAACACCGCCGACTCACGTGTGCAACTGAGTCTCGACCTGGGCACGACAACAGCCCTGAGCGAGGTTCAACGCGAACGCGCCCTCGACCGGCTCGCCGAGAGACTCTCGGGTACGGTGCTTACCATCAGCGCCTCCGAGCACCGCTCCCAGCGGCGTAACAGGACTGCGGCGAGACAACGCCTCGCCGCAGTCCTGCGAGATGCAGTAGTTCCCCCCGTCGTCCGGCGATCAAGCCGGCCCACGAATGGCTCGCGACGTCGCCGGCTCGAAGGAAAACGTAGGCGCTCCGAGACCAAGCGCAACCGCAGGCCCCCATGGCCCGAATGACCTGCCTGCGCGGATCGCCGGGCTCTCGCTCAGGCGTTAAATCTGAACTCCACCCACGTCGCCGTACATACCAACCTGTCGCGGCGGTCAGTGGCCGGCGATCTTCAGTGGTTGGTCCGTCGGACTTCCACCTAAATGGCGGCGCATCTCGGTCGTCCAGTTAAGGTCGTCCAGTTAAGTGGCGGAAGGCGGGGCGGACTGGCGAGCATGGCGGCGCAGTCACCGCGCACTGACATCCGGCAAACAAGTCCCTCAACATCTGCCCAGCTGCTTGAGCGTGCATGCCAGTAGTTCCACGTTCGAGCCTCGCGATAGTTCAAGAATGAGCAATGCAGTCGGAGCCAAGGCCAGTCGTGAGGAGTAGATCGCGTTCCTCATCATGGAGGCCGTCCTCGGGGTCGACATCCACCTCGCGGACGCAGACGCGGGTAACAAGAAACCTGATGGCGCTTGGGCAAGTGCGGGCGCGAAGGAACGCCGCGGTATCGTCGAAATCACTTCGCCTACGGACAAAAAGCTTTTGAGGAAGTGGGCGCAAGCCAGGTGAGATGGCGAACCACAGTCAGAAAGCGCCTCGATTCCACTGCGTTTAAACGAGCTCGATCAGGTCTGCACGGACTTGCTGGCGGAAGACTGGGCGCGGGAAAACATCGCGAAGCTCCAAGCTGAACCGGCGGATGAGCGACATCTCTTCCTCTTTGGCCGGAGCCACAGGGTCGAGTCCTATTTCTACCGGCTCTCGGACGAGTTCGACAACTGTCGGGCCGAGCCCGTTGGTGACCTGGTTCTCCCCGGAGGCCTCAGTTCGGTATGGTTCCGGGGCAGGGCAGTGCGCTGCCATGATTGGAGCACCCGGGTCTGGGTGGCGTGATTCCAAACGGGATCAGGATGGTATCGCCACGCAGACGAACGGCACTTGCCGTCGCCTAACCCAGACATCGTCGTTGACAAGGTCCCCTCGGAGCTTCGAACCCCGAAGGGTCGATCCCACTAGACCATGTCGGGAACAGATCCAGAATCCTCGGAGTCGACCTGCTGTCTGAGTACAGCTAGCGCAGGCAGGTTATTTACTCGGACTGCTTGCGCAGTGCTGCCCAGGCTTGGAAACCGCCGATAAGGTCGGTCGCACGGGTCAGCCCCAGCCGTTGCAGGGTGTGTGCAGCGAGGCTGGAGCTGTAGCCCTCATTGCAGACGACCACGATCCGCCGGGCGGGGTCGTCAGCGATCGGGAGCCGGTGGGGGCTGGACGGATCGAGCCGCCACTCGAGAACGTTTCGGTCAACGACGACCGCTCCCGGAAGATCACCGTCGCGTTCCCGCTGGTCGGCCGGCCGGGTGTCAACAACAAGGGCGCCCGCTGCCATCTCCCGCTCAAGATCCGAAGCGTGAACACGCTCGAGCCCGCTGCGGCTCTCAAGTAGTAACTGGTCGATCGTAAGAGTCCCGGGGGAATCGCCGGGATCCAAGCTGCGTTGGCCGGTCGCGGCGCCGTCGCCGGAGATATGACACTGCTTCACCTTTTTCCTCGCTATGCCTGCTGATCGGCCCGTCGTTCCACCATGAAGCGAAATGATGAACTACTTTGGTCGTCAATTTCAAGAGTATGGAGGGAGTCAGGTCAACGGGAGATGCGATCGGGACTCCAGATTGGGCACCACCGCTTAGGGTCCTTTGGTGACTCCATTGCCCCCGAAGCCCGAACTTTCCATGGGCACTCCCGCTAAGAGGGGCTTATGGGAACGGCCGAAGAGGACAGCCTGCACTTGTGAGCATAAAGCGCTGGGGCAGACCGATCACGCGGACCGGTGTGCCCCAATGCGTCCGCAGTTCAGCGCACGCGAGCCATAGCTCAAGCCGGACGCGGCTATACGTTGAAGCGGAACTCCACCGAGTTCCGTAGCCAAATAACGTCTTATCTCCGTGCGTGATTGAGAGAGGGGTTTCCAGTCTTCGTTCTGCAAACTTCACCAACGTTTGAATCGCATCGTGAACATGCGCCGCCCAGATAAATCAAGGGGCCGGGAGCCCGAACGACAGGCCTGACCTAACCAACTACTACTAGGCGAACGCTTAGCGGCGTGCCTCAGCCCAGGACTTCGTCGACATAGCACCAGCGCCACGACTCCCCCGGTTCGACGCTGCGCATGACTGGGTGTCCCGTGGTGCTGTAGTGCCGGGCCGCGTGCAGGCCGGGGGAAGAATCGCAGCACCCGACGTTGCCGCATTCCAGGCACAGGCGCAGGTGGACCGGAGTGGTTCCTTCGGTGTGGCAGTCGAGGCACTGCGGGTCCACCGGAACCGGCCGGTCCGGTGCCTGGCCGAGGTGCCCGCAGCCGGCCGCCACCTCCTGCGGTACGGCCAAAAACGCCCCGTGGCGGGTGCCGCGGTCGTCGATTGCGGCGTCGAGCATCGATTCTTCAACGTCCAACCGCTCCAGCACCTCATCCACCACCTCGGCAGGGTAGGCACCCGTTCCGCGAAGTTCCAGGACTTTGGCCCGTTCGGCGTCCAGCATGGCCACCCGCAGCTGCGCATAGCGGTGGCTGGGGGTGCGGATTTCGGTTTCCGGCCGGCCCAGCCGCTCCCAGGCTGCCAAGCTGCGCTCCTGGGTCCGCCGCTGCAGCATGGCCAGGACTTCCGGCGGATCCTCAGGCACAGCGGCCGTGCGCAGCCTTTCCAGTCCTGCTGCCACGGTCTGCTGGAGCATCGAGGCCTGGGCCAGCGCGTCCTCCCCGGGGTCCGGACCATGCAGTCCCAGCCTCCGCACCAGCCAGGGCAGGCTGAATCCCTGCAGCACCAAGGTTCCGCCCACTACGGCCAGGGCGGCGAGGACGAGGACCTGGCGGTGGGGTATGTTTTGCGGCAGGACCAGGGCCGCGGCCAGGGTCACCACGCCTCGCATCCCGGCCCACGAGACAACGGCGGGTACCTGCCAGCCCGGCGCCGGGTCCGATCGTCTGATCCGCGGGACCAGGCGCGGGAGGTACATGGTGGGAAATACCCAGACGGGGCGCAGGACCAGTACTGCCAGGAGCACCACCGCGCAGGTCCACCAGGCGCGTTCGATGCCGAGCGGGTCAGCGTTCGCGGCATCGATGACCGACCGCACCTGCAGCCCGATCAGCAGGAAGACGGAATTTTCCAGCAGGAACTGTACGGTGGCCCAGTTGCTGCGCTGGCTCAACCGGGATGCACCGCCGGGCATGGCGGGACTTCGGGTGCCGATGATCAGTCCGGCGGCGACGACCGCCAGGACGCCGGAGGCATGGATTTTCTCGGCCGGGATGAACGCCACGAACGGAGCGGCCAGCGACATTGAAGTATTAATGGCTACATTGCGCACCCTCCTGCGGATCTGCAGCAGCAGCCAGGCAGCAGCCGCTCCGGCCGCTGCTCCGCCGGCCACCGCGAGCAGGAACTCCAGTCCGACCTGCAGCAGAGTGACACTGCCGGCTATCGCGGCGATCGAGGCCCGGAGTAGGACAAGTGCTGTTGCATCGTTGACTAGCGACTCGCCCTCAAGGATGTTCACGATCCGCCGCGGCATGCCCACTCGCCGGGCGATGGCCGTGGCGGCCACGGCGTCGGGTGGCGCGACCACGGCGCCGAGGGCAAACGCGGCCGGCAGCGGGACGTCGGGCAGCAGCCACCAGACCACCAGACCGATGGTGACGGTACCGAAGATCACGTAGCCGACCGAGAGCAGTCCGATCGACCGCTTGTTGGCCTGGAACTCCACCACCGAGGTGCGCAGTGCTGCCGCATAGAGCAGCGGCGGCAGGATCCCGATCAGGACGATGTCCGGGATCAGGACCACCGGTGGAATGAAGGGCAGATAGGATCCCGCAACGCCGGCCAGCACCAGCAGGAGCGGGACGGAGACTTTCAACCGGCGGCCGAGCGCGCTGACCGCGCAGACCACCACCACCAGGGCCAGCAGACTGACGGCGAAGTCCATGAACCTATTCTGGCAGGATGCTTTGGGTCAGCGGGGGGAAATCTGGTGCATTAAACCAAGGAGACGCTTCCCAGACCGAAATCTGGGAAGCGTCTCCTAAGCGGTTTCAGACATCAACCGACGAAACCCCTAACTATGAGGAATGGCCGTGGGTCAGAGGACCTTCTTCACCACGCTGGACTTCAGGTGCATCCGCCCAAACCCGGGAACGGGCGCATCAATGTCGTGATCGCCCATGCCGTCCTTAATGAGTCTGATGCCCCGCACCTTCATGCCGACCTTCACGACACCGCCACCGGCGCCCTTGACCTTGAGGTCCTTGACGATCGCCACTGTGTCACCATCGGCGAGCACATTGCCAGCGGCATCCTTGATCAAAGCGGCCTCAGACGTGGTCTCGGTTGAGTCTTTTGACCACTCGTGCCCGTACATCGGGCACACCAACAAGGCGCCCTGCTCGTAGGTGAACGCCTCGTGGCACTCCGGGCAAGCCGGCAGACTCTTAGACATTGAAGCGGAATCCACCACGTTCCGTAACCGATCAACCTCTTTCGGAACGGCTCCCGTCCCGATCGGCTTCACCATGATCAGACATGGCGTGCCTTCTCCCACAGTTCCGTCTCCTCCAGGGAAAGGAATCCGGGCTAGTAGAAGTGTCGACTCAGGGCATACCCGGCATCCGGGTGCGACGGACCGAGCGTATTCAACTCAAGGAGGCGGACCCCACGGCCAATGCATCTGACCCCGATGACAGAACCATCGACGACTCGCAGTCCAGGTCTCTTTGGTTCGAGCAGTGTCAATGTGTTCGGCATTCGACTCGGACTGTGCGAACCACTCCGGCACACTGGCCGGGAGGCGAGCGACGTCGTCGCCGGGAACAGGGTGATCCTCGGCCGCCTCCCAGCACGGGCGGCTCCTGCGACCCACAGCGTGACGTCGATCGTTTCGCTTGCATCCTCCATGAGGCGCTAACGCGGCTGGCCCGCCCACTCAGGAGCGTTCATTGGAAACCAAAGGTCGCACGTCGCAGTGCTGAAGTGCGGGGCACGGTCAACCACCGAGACGATCGACGGTAGAACGATGAATCTAACGCCGCTGTAACTGTCACACCTTTCTGCAAGGTATGTATGACGGTCCACGACAGCGGAGGTGGTCAAAGGGTTGTGCGTCCGTCGCCGAGGCTACCGCCTGAGTCATGCATCAATCTTCAACGTGTACTGATCTGGATGTTGCTGGTGGGATACCGATCTCCTCAACGTCATGGGTGCCGCAGCGCGTCTTTGTTGCGGTGGCGTGCTCGATGCGGCTCACGCGAAACCAGCGCATTTCGTTGCGTAGCTGGCACCAACCAATCAGATACCAGTGGCCGTTCGTTGAGGCGAAGATTACTGGTTCGACGTCCCTGGTGGTCTTATTGCCATCCTGTGCGGTGTAGCGGATGCGAACCACTTGTTGCGCAGACATCGCTTCCTCAAGGGCCGATCTGACGGCCCGTGTTCCAGGCTGATCCGTGTTGACCCAGATGCGGCGTGCTAGTTCATCGACCTTTACTCGGGTCCGCGGATCAAGTACGTCCATGATCTTCCTAATGGCGACCGAGGCAAGATCAGCGTAGGGCGCATCAGGGGCAGCTGAAACCGCTGCGAGAAGAGCCACCGCTTGAGCGGGGGTCAGGCTCACAGGTGGGAGGTTAGCTTGGGTAGCCAGACCATATCCACCGCGAGGTCCCGGACGGGACCAGATCGGAGCCCCACTGTTCTCAAGCGCATCAATATCTCTCTTTATCGTGCGCACAGACACGCCGAACTCGTTGGCCAACCGATCTGCCGTGCATCCACGAGACCCGCTGCGTCGCAGCATCTCCGACAATGCGTGGAGCCGCTCCACTCGCTTCATCTCTCCCACCCATCACTGAACCATGCCATAAATAGTGCCATACTGTTGTTCGACAGGCGCGCGAGGATTGTGGCATGACAACAGACACAAGCAATCTGACGATCCTTCTGATTCCCGGCCACTGGCTGGGAGCATGGGCATGGGACGAAGTCCTGGATCACCTAACATCCTCGGGCCATCGGGCGATCCCGCTGACCCTGCCCGGCCTCGACGAAACAGATACCGACCGGGTGACCAGGACGCTGGACGAGCAGGTGGCGGCAATCGAACAGGCCGCCACTAGCAGCTCCGGGCCAGTGGTCATCGTGGCGCATAGCGGAGCCAACGCTCCGGTGAGTCTTGTGCTCGATCGGCACCCCGAGCTGGTCAGCCGTGTGATCTGGGTTGACAGCGGCCCAGCAACGTCCGGGGTCGCCTTTGCCCCCGACTTCCCGGAGGATATGGAGGGACTTTCGCTGCCACCCTTCGAGATGCTCGGGAAGCAGGCCAGCATCGAGGGCCTGAGCGCCAAGGTACTTGAGCGGTTCCGGGAACGCGCAGTGTCCGAGCCCGGAACTGTCCTTCGTCAGATAGTGCTACTCACAAATGACGCACGCTTCGACGTACCCACCACCTTCGTTTGCTGCTCAATCCCGAGTTCGCAGGTAATGGAACTGGTCAAGGCCGGTCATCCCATGTTCGCCGAGGTCGCCAATCTCAAGAGCGTTGACTACGTCGACCTTCCGACGGGCCACTGGCCTATGTGGAGTCGCCCATCCGACCTCGCTCACATACTTGCATCGGAATCCTCAAACAACTGATACAGCACGGATCTCCTTGGCTTCGCAGCAGCCGAACACCGGCCCCGGACTCACTTCTCTGAGTCCGGGGCCTTGGCGCTGGTGAAGCACCCACAACTCGCGAGCAGAGCAGTCGCGTCGCATCACTGCCAACCGATCCAAGCCGCCCCAATCCGTGCCGGTGATGTCTATACCGAAGCCGCGTCCGCGGAACCCATGCCGTGGTGTCTGTGCCGCGCCGCGGACTCCGCGCCAGCCGAATCGGGAGATGTCGGACTCCGATGCCGACCGTGCTGATACTAATGCTGTAAGACCTTCCGTCCAGTGATATGCGTTGATGCGGAACTCCACCAGTTCGCAGTCAGCCGTACGGTGGCAAGAACACGATGGGCCGCTAAGAACACGTGTTCTTAGCGGCCCATCGCAAGTCCCAGAGGTCAGGAACTATACATTGAATCTAAATTCAACCACGTTCCGTAACCGAATAACCACTTATTTCGGTGCTTGATTTCGGCGTAGCGAATGCAGCAGGGCGGAGACGGCGGCAGCGGGTTCTTTTGGGGATGGGGCTGACAAGCGAACAACCCCACCCCCGCAATGATGCCCGGTGACCGGGGATAAACGGTACATTCAACACCATGGTCGGGCTGCACGGCCGGGACTCCGATAAGCGCCGGCCGCCGGCCGAAACGGGGACACCTGTCCCGTGACCACCCTCCATCGCCTGTCCTCCACGCGAGGGTCGACTTCGGTCGGGGGTTCCGGCTGTGCCGGTTCTTCCGGTTTTGCGGCGTCGGACATGAGCTGGTCAATGCCTGTCGAGTCCGTCTGGGCGGCTTTGAATGCGGCGTGCTTGAAGGGTTCCGCCAGTGTTCTATCTGCCTGTTCGGCGCGCGACCCTGTGCGGTTCGCACCGCCCTCGAGCGGGTGGTTAGGCTGGGCTGATGGCGACAGTTATTCTCGTGCGGCACGGCCGCACCACAGCCAACGCCACTGGACTGCTCGCCGGTCGGGCCGCCGGCGTCTGCCTGGACCAGATCGGGCGCGACCAGGCGGCCCTGACCGGAGACCGGCTCGCGGCCGTGCCCGTAGTCGGGGTGGTGTCGAGCCCTCTGGAGCGTTGTCGGCAGACCGCCCAGTTTATCCTCGATCGCCAGGCCGGCTCCCCGTACGCGCCGATCGATCTCGATCTCACCGAGTGCGATTACGGCGAGTGGCAGGGCCGCACGATCAGTGATCTCGCGACCGAGGGTTTGTGGCCGGTTGTTCAGTCGCAACCGTCCGCCGTCGTCTTTCCCGGCGGTGAATCCCTGGCCTCGATGCAGGCTCGGTCGGTGGCAGCGATTCGACGCCACGATGCAGCCTTCGAGACGGAGTACGGGCCAGGGGCCGTGTGGGTGGCGGTGAGTCACGGTGACATCATCAAGTCAATCCTCGCCGACGCGCTTGGCATGCACCTTGACCTGTTCCAGCGTATCAACGTGGGCCCAGGGTCCGTATCGATCGTGCGCTACGGCGTTAGTCGACCAAGCGTCTACGCGACCAACACCGACGCCGGTGACCTGTCGTGGCTGTCGAACGGCATCCGCTCTACCGATGCGCCGGTGGGCGGCGGTGCAGGGCAGCAGGCGCCATGAACCTCATGTGCCTAAAATACTGACATGCCTACACGTGTTCACGAGTTTGCCTGGCCTGATCGGGTCGTCGTTGGCACCGTTGGCCTTCCGGGGGCGCGTACGTTCTATCTGCAGGTGCGTGCGGGGACGCAGATCGTGAGTATTGCCCTGGAGAAGCAGCAGTCGGCTCTGCTCGCGGAGAAGATCGACGAAATTCTCGACCAGCTCATCACCGTCGAGGGCAACCCCTTCAGCGTTCCCACGAGTACTCCCATTGAACTTGTCGACAATGACCAGCTCGAGGCAGTTCAGGAGCAGTTTCGCACCGGCTCCATGAGCTTGGGTTGGGACCCGACGACGGCGCAGGTCGTGCTAGAGGCCTACGCCATCACCGATGTCGATGCTGACGACGACGAATCGCTTGATGAGGGCGAGGCTAACGCGGCCGAAATGCTGCTGGTGCGAATGCCGGTCGGCACCGCCCGCGCATTTGCCAAGCGCACCCGTGAGATCGTGGGCGCCGGACGTCCGACGTGCCCGCTCTGCGGTTACCCCATAGACGCCGACGGGCACATCTGTACCCTTCCCGAGGCCTGATGCCAGCGCCGGACCTGGTGACCGCCGAGCTGACGCTCACCGGCCGTATCACGACGGCTTCAAACGCGACATTTCTGGGCAGCATCGGCGACGTGGTGGTCGTCTATAAGCCGATAGCAGGCGAAAGTCCGCTGTGGGACTTTCCCCACGGCCCCCTGGCTCACCGGGAGGTGGCCGCCTACCTGGTCTCGCAGGCCTTCGGCTGGGACGTCGTGCCGCACACCTGGCTGCGCGATGGTCCGATGGGCGAAGGAATGGTGCAGCTCTGGCAGGAGCAAGACCCCGCCCAAAGCGCCGTGAACCTGGTCGCGGCGGACCAGGTGCCGGAGACGGGCTGGAAACACGTTCTCGAGGGTCGAGATGAGAACGGACAGATGGTCGCCCTCGTTCACGAAGACTCGCCGGCGCTCAGACGCATGGCGGTGTTCGACATCATCGTCAACAACGCCGACCGCAAAGGCGACCACATTCTTGCCATGACGGACGGGCACCGGCACGGCGTGGACCATGGGCTGACCTTTCACCGTGACCACAAGCTGCGCACGGTGCTGTGGGGATGGCTGGGAGACGCTCTAACCGCCGAGGAACGCGACGGCATAGACCGTGTCAGCGAAGGACTGCACGGCGGGCTTGGCCGAAATCTAGCGGACCTGCTCAGCGCCGAAGAAATCGCATTGCTCGCCGCGCGCTGCGCCCGGTTGTGCTCGGCAGGGCGGTTTCCGGCTCCGAGCGGTGAAATGTCTGCGGTGCCTTGGCCGCTGTTCTAATTCGTTATGCAGCAATATGCGGCCGGCATCATTTCGACTTGGCAACGGGTGGCCGTAAAAGCGCATAGCCGCCAAGAACACATGTTCTGAGCGGCTATGCGCAAAAGGTCTCAGGGAAATCAGGAACTACACATTGAAGCGAAATTCAACCACGTCGCCGTCGGCCATCACGTAGTCCTTGCCTTCGATTCGGACCTTGCCCCGGGCCTTGGCCTCCGCCATGGAACCGGCGTCGGAGAGGTCGTCGAACGAGACCACTTCGGCCTTGATGAAGCCGCGCTGGAAGTCCGAGTGGATGACCCCGGCCGCCTGCGGGGCCGTGTCGCCGCGGTTGATGGTCCAGGCGCGGGCCTCCTTGGGCCCGGCGGTCAGGTAGGTCTGCAGGCCCAGGGTGTGGAACCCGACGCGGGCCAGCTGATCCAGGCCGGACTCCGACTGGCCGCTCATTTCCAGCATTTCGCGGGCCTCCTCCTCGGACAGCTCCACCAGGTCCGCCTCAAGCTTGGCATCAAGGAAGATGCAGTCCGCCGGAGCCACCAGGGCGCGCAGCTCCTCCTGCTTCTCCTTGTTGCCCAGCACCGAATCGTCGGCGTTGAAGACATAGATGAAGGGTTTGGCCGTCAGCAGGTTCAGCTCGCGCAGGGACTCGAGATCCAGCTTGTCCGTGGCGGCGGCCGCGAAGATGGTGTCCCCGCGCTCCAGCACCGCCTGGGCAGCCTGCATCGCGGCCAGCTCGGCCGCGTCGCGCTTCTTGATCTTCACTTCCTTTTCCACCCGGGGCAGGGCCTTCTCCAGCGTCTGCAGGTCGGCCAGGATCAGCTCGGTGTGGATCGTTTCCATGTCCGAGCGCGGGTCCACCTTGCCCTCGACATGGACCACGTCCGGATCGTCGAAGACCCGGATGACCTGGGCGATGGCCTGCGCCTCGCGGATATTGGCCAGGAACTGGTTGCCAAGGCCTTCGCCCTCCGACGCGCCGCGGACAATGCCGGCGATGTCCACGAAGGAGACGGTGGCGGGCAGGATGCGCTGGGAGCCGAAGATTTCGGCCAGCCGGCCCAGCCGCGGGTCCGGCAGCGGCACGACGCCGACGTTCGGCTCGATGGTGGCGAACGGGTAGTTCGCCGCCAGGACCTGGTTACGGGTCAGCGCATTGAAGAGGGTTGATTTGCCGACATTGGGCAGTCCGACGATGCCAATAGTAAGAGCCACGGTATTCAAGGATACCGGTGGAACAACCCGCGCCGCGATTCGTTGTCCCGGTCCGGGCGCCTGCCCGGTTTTGTCGGCTCCGGCTGGCAAGGTGGAGGCATGGATGCATTTGGAATCGTGCTGTCGCTGCTGCTGCTGCTGCTCGTCGGCCTGGTGGCAGGGACGGCCGCGACGGCCACGGTGTACCGGCGCCGGGTGGCGGAGCTGGGGGCCGAGCTCGACGACGCCGGAGCGCGGCTGGGTGCGGCCACGGCACGGCTCGCCGCCGCGGAGGCCGAGAGCCGGCTGCTGGCCGGCCGGAACCGCGAGCTCAGCGTGCTGGAAGACCGGGAGAATGCCGTGCTGCGGGCGCTCGCACCGGTGGGCGAGAAGCTGCGGCACGTCCAGAACCAGGTGGGCCTGCTGGAACGGGACCGGGTGGAGCAGTTCGGCCAGCTGGCCGAGCAGCTGCGCGCCGCCCAGGCCTCCGACGAACAGCTGCTGCGCTCCACCCGGACGCTGGCGGCGGCCATGCAGTCCAATTCCGCGCGCGGCCAGTGGGGCGAGGTCCAGCTGCGCCGGGTGGTGGAGGCCGCCGGCATGCTCGCCCACGTGGATTTCACCGAACAGGTGCATCTGGCCGGGGGCGAACGCACCTTCCGGCCGGACATGCTGGTGCACCTGCCCGGCGGCAAGGCGCTGGTCGTGGACGCCAAGGTGCCGCTGCGGGCCTACCTGCAGGCTAACGAGCTGCCGCTGGACACGGCCGGGGACGGCGGCGACGGCGGGCAGGAGCGGGTCCGGCTGCTCGTAGAGCATGCCAAGGCAGTCAAGGCGCATGTGGACGCGCTGGCAAACAAGAAGTACTGGGACGCGGCCGCCGGTTCGCCGGAGCTGGTGCTGTGCTTCCTGCCGGCCGAATCCATGCTGTCGGCGGCGCTGCAGGCGGACCCCGGCCTGCTGGACTACTCGTTCGCGCGCAACGTCGGGCTGGTCTCCCCCGTGTCCCTGCTGGCGGCGCTGAAGTCCGTGGCCTTCGCCTGGCGCCAGGACATGCTCACGGAGAACGCCCGGGAGATCTTCGACCTTTCCCGCCAGCTTTACGAGCGGCTGGGCACCCTTGGAGAGCACGTGGCCAAGCTGGGGAATTCACTGAAGGGATCGGTGGAGAAGTACAACGCCTTCGTCGGTACGCTGGAGTCGAGGGTCCTGCCGACGGCGCGGCGGATCAACGCCTTCGATCCCACGTCGCTGGACAATGCCAAGGCGCCGGCGCCGCTGGAGAGTACACCGCGGCTGCTGGCCGCCCCGGAGCTGATTGCCGCCGGCGCTGCGGAAACGCTGCCGGAGGGCGCGATGCGCGACCGGCCCGCTTCCTAACGGGTGGGGCGGGCTCCCCTGCCGCCGAGGCCGCGGGAGGAGTCGCCCTTTTCCTTGAGCGTGGCGCGCAGTTCCTTCGGCAGCGAGAAGAGGATGTCCTCCTCGGCAGTGACCACCTCGTCCACCTGCCCGTAGCCGTAGTCGGCCAGCAGCGCCAGCACATCACGCACCAGCACCTCGGGCACCGAAGCCCCGGAAGTGACGCCCACCGTCGCCACGCCCTCGAACCAGGACTCATCCACCTGGCTGGCAAAGTCTACGCGGTGCGAAGCCTTCGCACCGTACTCGAGAGCCACCTCCACCAGCCGCACCGAGTTGGAGGAGTTGGCCGAACCAACCACAATGACCAGGTCCGCCTGGGGTGCGATCTTCTTGATCGCCGCCTGCCGGTTGGACGTGGCATAGCAGATGTCGTCGCTGGGCGGGTCCTGCAGGTTGGGGAAGCGTGCGCGCAGCCGGCGGACGATTTCCATGGTCTCGTCCACGGATAGCGTGGTCTGCGAGAGCCAGATCAGCTTGTCCGGGTCCCGTACCTCGATGGTGTCCGCCTCGTCCGGGTTGTTGACGATCTGCGTGTGCTCCGGGGCCTCGCCGTAGGTTCCCTCGACCTCTTCGTGGCCCTCATGCCCGATCAGCAGGATCTCATAGTCGTCCTTGGCGAAGCGCACCGCCTCGCGGTGGACCTTGGTCACCAGCGGGCAGGTCGCGTCGATGGTACGCAGCCGGCGCTCCTCGGCGGAACGGACGACGGCGGGCGAAACGCCGTGCGCCGAGAAGATCACCAGGGCGCCCTCGGGCACCTCGTCCGTCTCGTCGACGAAGACGGCACCGCGTTCCTCCAGCGTGCTCACGACGTGGCGGTTGTGCACGATCTGCTTGCGCACGTACACCGGGGCTCCGTAGTGCTCCAGCGCCTTCTCCACCGCGATCACCGCGCGGTCCACCCCGGCGCAATAGCCGCGCGGGGCGGCCAGCAGCACCCGCTTGGGACCTGCCACCGGAACTGCGGCCTCGATTTCCTCCCGGCTGCGGCGCATGCGCGGGACACTGGGCAGGGGCAGGGAAACCGGAGCGGGGGAACTGGTAGGCATATGCCCCATTCTATCGGCTGGCGGCCGTCCGCCTGGTCCGGGGCGGGAGCAGGCGGACGGCCGCCAGTCCTGCCGCGGCGGCCGCAACCCCGATGCCGGCCAGGGCCGCGAGATCGGAAGAGCGTCGGGGCGGG
>NZ_JBHTML010000026.1:0-31349 GCF_042679445.1 Arthrobacter sp. GCM10027362 | reverse complement strand
GCCGGCACCGGCGGCCCCGCCGTCGTCGCCCGCCGGCCGGCCGGCGACGGCAAGCCGACGGTGCTGCTCTACGCCCACCACGACGTCCAGCCGCCCGGAGACCGGCAGCTGTGGGCCACCGAGCCGTTCACCGCCGTCGAAGCTGGCGACAGGCTGTACGGGCGGGGCGCCGCTGACGACAAGGCCGGCATCATGGTCCATGCCGGCGCGCTGCGTGCACTGCTGGACACCGTGGGCGAGGACTTCGGGGTGGGCCTGACCTTCTTCATCGAGGGAGAGGAGGAGGCCGGCTCGCCGACCTTCCGGGCCTTCCTGGAGGAACACCGGGAACTGCTGCGGTCGGACGTCATTGTGGTCGCGGATTCGGGCAACTGGAAGGTGGGCGTGCCGGCGCTGACCACCAGCCTGCGCGGACTGGTCGATGCCACCGTGGAGGTGCGGGTGCTCGGGCATGCGGTGCACTCGGGCATGTTCGGGGGCCCCCTCCTGGATGCGCCCACGCTGCTGGCGCGGCTGATCGCCACCTTCCACGACGACGACGGCGCGGTTGCCGTCGAGGGGCTGGTGGCCCGCGATACCAGCGCCGTCGACTATCCCGAAGCGGACTTCCGCCGGGATTCCTCGGTCTTGGACACCGTGCGGCTGGCCGGCACCGGAAGCATCGCCGACCGGCTCTGGAACAAACCCGCCCTGTCGGTGATCGGCATCGATGCGCCCACGGTGGAACTCGCCTCGAACACGCTGGTTCCGGCCGCCCGGGCGAAGATCAGCCTGCGCCTGGCTCCCGGCCAGGATCCGGCGGCGGCCATGGCCGCGCTGGCCGCCCACGTCGAGCGGCATGCCCCGTTCGGGGCGCAGGTGGACTTTGTGCCGGGGGAGCAGGGCAACGCCTTCGCCGCGGACATGGACGCCCCGGCGGCCCAGGCAGCCCTCTGGGCCTTGGGCGAGGCCTGGGGCACCACGCCGGTGCAGGCCGGGGTGGGCGGGTCGATTCCCTTCATCGCGGACCTGACCGAGCTGTATCCGCAGGCGCAGATCCTCATCACCGGAGTGGAGGATCCGGATTCGCGGGCCCATTCGGCCAACGAGTCCCTGCACCTGGGCGATTTCCGCAATGCCGTCCTGGCCGAAGCCTTGTTGCTGGCCAGGCTCAACGCGGCCGGACAGGCCTGACTTCGGCGTGCAACAGTTGCCGTCCCCCGTATCCGGGGGGCGTACCATGGAACACGAAGCCGCAGCACCACTGAGTAATAGCAGCAGGTCACCTGGCGGCCGGTACAGATAAGGAACAGCAATGAGCGCATCAATGAGCGAAACCACCAGCAATGCGGCCCCCGAGCAGACCGAGGTGCCCACGCACGAAGTCGTCCTGACGGAGGTGGCAGCGGGCAAGGTCCGCAGCCTGCTCGAGCAGGAAGGCCGCACGGACCTGCGCCTGCGCGTGGCAGTGCAGCCGGGAGGCTGCTCCGGGCTGATCTACCAGCTCTACTTCGACGAGCGCATGCTGGACGGGGACGCCGTCCGCGACTTCGACGGCGTCGAAGTGATCGTGGACAAGATGAGCATTCCGTACCTGGCCGGTGCCACGATCGATTTCGAAGACACGATTTCGAAGCAGGGCTTCACGATCGACAACCCCAATGCCGGCGGCTCCTGCGCCTGCGGGGACTCCTTCCACTAGGGAGTTCCGCTCAGGCGCCGGGGGAGGCATTTGGGCCCGACTCACTGCGGGCAGCCTGTCACATGATCGCTATCCGTGAGGGTAAGCTCTACAGTGAGTAGTAAAACCGGAAATGCGCGCGCCTTGGAGCCGCTGTGTTGCGCCGCGGGCGCGCGCATCACTTGCACGAAACAAGAGGAAGGGCCGTCTGTGAGTTCGCAGGACCGAACCGGCAGCCGACGTGCCAGAACCGCCAAGGCCACCGGTCTTGGCGTGCTCGGCGCGTTGCTGTTGACGGGATGTTCAGAAGAAGTCCGCATGGGTTGGTTGCCCACCGAGCGGGGCACGACCAACCATACGGATCGACTGATCGATTTGTGGGTGAACTCCTGGATTGCCGCGCTGGCCGTTGGTGTTCTTACCTGGGGACTGATCCTCTGGTGCATCGTCGCGTACCGTCGGCGCAAGAACGACGAGGGATTCCCGCGGCAGCTCAGCTACAACCTGCCGATCGAAATCTTCTACACCGCCATCCCGCTGGTGATGGTCTTCGTCTTCTTCTACTTCACCGACCGCGACCAGACCGCGGTGACCGCCCGCACGGATAATCCCGACGTCGTGATCGATGTCCGCGGCAAGCAGTGGTCCTGGGACTTCAACTACGTGAAGCAGAACAAGTACTTTGCCGGGCAGCAGGCCCACCTCACGGGTGAAACGGGCATCCCCGAAACCCTGCCCACACTGTACCTGCCGGTGAACAAGTCCGTGGAACTGCAGATCAACGCCCGCGACGTCATCCACTCCTTCTGGGTCCCCGCCTTCCTGCAGAAGGTCGACATGATCCCCGGGAAGACCAACTACATCACTCTCACCCCGCAGCGCGAAGGTGTCTACGACGGAAAGTGCGCCGAACTCTGCGGCGAATACCACTCGGAGATGCTCTTCCGCGTCGAGGTTGTGTCCGAGGCCGAGTTCAACCAGCAGATGGCGAAGCTCAAGGACGGCCAGATCGGCGCAGAATATGACCGCAACCCGTACGAAGCGGCTGAGTAAGGAAGCGAGGGAAGACTAGTGTCTACTTACGAATACACAGCCGGCGAAGCCGGGACTATAGTAGCGCCGCGTGTGGTTCCCCGGTCCAAGGGACGCATTATCGTCAACTGGATCACCTCTACGGACCACAAGACCATCGGGTACATGTACCTGATCGCGTCGTTCATCTTCTTCTGCCTCGGCGGCGTGATGGCCCTGGTCATCCGCGCCGAACTGTTCGAACCGGGCATGCAGATCCTGCAGACCAAGGAACAGTACAACCAGCTGTTCACGATGCACGGCACCGTGATGCTGCTGATGTTCGCCACCCCGCTGTTCGCCGGCTTCGCGAACGTGATCATGCCGCTGCAGATCGGCGCCCCGGACGTGGCCTTCCCGCGCCTGAACGCGCTGGCGTTCTGGTTCTTCCTCTTCGGCAGCACCATCGCCGTGGCCGGCTTCATCACCCCGCAGGGCGCGGCCTCCTTCGGCTGGTTCGCCTACGCGCCGCTGTCGAGCACCACCTTCTCCCCGGGTGTGGGCGGTGACCTCTGGGTCTTCGGCCTGGCGCTGTCCGGCTTCGGCACCATCCTGGGCTCGGTCAACTTCATCACCACGATCATCACCATGCGCGCCCCGGGCATGACCATGTGGCGGATGCCGATCTTCACTTGGAACACCCTGGTCACCGCCATCCTGGTCATGATGGCCTTCCCGCCGCTGGCTTCGGCCCTGTTTGCCCTCGGTGCCGACCGCCGGTTCGGCGCCCACATCTTCGACCCGACCAACGGCGGGGCGATCCTGTGGCAGCACCTGTTCTGGTTCTTCGGCCACCCCGAGGTGTACATCATCGCGCTGCCGTTCTTCGGCATTGTCTCGGAGATCTTCCCGGTCTTCAGCCGCAAGCCGATCTTCGGCTACAAGGGCCTGGTCTTCGCCACCATCGGCATCGCGGCCCTGTCCGTGACCGTGTGGGCGCACCACATGTATGTCACCGGCTCGGTGCTGCTGCCGTTCTTCGCGTTCATGACCATGCTCATCGCGGTCCCGACCGGGGTGAAGTTCTTCAACTGGATCGGCACTATGTGGCGCGGCTCGATCACCTTCGAGACCCCGATGCTCTGGAGCCTGGGCTTCCTGGCGACCTTCCTCTTCGGCGGCCTGACCGGCATCATCCTGTCCTCCCCGCCGCTGGACTTCCACGTCTCGGACACCTACTTCGTGGTCGCCCACTTCCACTACGTGGTCTTCGGCACCGTGGTGTTCGCCATGTTCGCCGGCTTCTACTTCTGGTGGCCGAAGTGGACCGGCAAGATGCTCAACGAGCGCCTGGGCAAGATCCACTTCTGGATGCTGTTCCTGGGCTTCCACGGCACCTTCCTGATCCAGCACTGGCTCGGGGTGATCGGCATGCCGCGCCGCTACGCGGACTACCTGCCCGAGGACAACTTCACCGCGATGAACCAGTTCTCCACCATTTCCTCCTTCGTCCTGGGCGCCTCGCTGATCCCGTTCTTCTGGAACGTGTACATCACCTGGCGCAGCGGCAGGAAGGTCGAGGTCGACGACCCCTGGGGCTTCGGCGGATCGCTGGAATGGGCCACCTCCTGCCCGCCGCCGCGGCACAACTTCACCTCGCTGCCGCGCATCCGCTCCGAGCGCCCGGCCCTGGACCTGCACCACCCGGAGCTGGCCCCGCGCCACACCCCGACGACTCCGGCCCCGGCAGCCCAACTGCTTGGTCCGGCCGACCAGAAGGACGCATAGACGTGAAGATTGAATCCTGGCTCTTCATCGGACTGGTTCCGTTCTTCGCCCTGTGTGCCACCGTCTACGGCTTCATGGTCAACTGGGAGGAGCACGTCGGCTACCTCGGCCTGTACCTGGTCGCCGGGCTGGCGGGCATGATCGGCTTCTACCTGCTGTTCACCGCCCGGCGGGTGGGCCCGCGTCCTGAGGACCGGCTCGACGCCGAGATCCATGAGGGCGCCGGCGAGCAGGGGCACTTCAGCCCCTGGAGCTGGTGGCCGATCACGCTCTCGGCCGCGGCCGCGACCGGCTTCCTTGGCCTGGCTGTCGGCTGGTGGATCCTCTACATCGGCGTCGGCTTCGCTGCCGTATCCATTGTCGGCTGGGTCTACGAGTACAGCCGCGGACTGCACGCGCACTGACACTGCGGCCGCCTGGCTGCCCGCTTCGGGCCCGGAACCACTGGTTCCGGGCCCGAAGCGTTTTAATAAGCAGCGGGCCGGCCCCGCTGCCGTCCGCCAGCGCGGTCTAGACCAGTACCGTAAGATGGTGGCGTCCACCTCGTATCGGCAGTCAGGAGCGGGAAGGTATGGTTTCGAAGGCGGCTATGGCAATTGCCGGTGAGATCGACCCGGAGTCCAGCGTCTCCAAGCATGCGCAGCTTCGGTCCATCCTCCGCAGGCACGCCCAGGAGGCCTGCGAGCCCGGGGGAGCGTTTCCCTCCGAGCGAGAACTTACCGAACGGTTTGGCGTGGCCCGCATGACCGTGCGCCAGGCCATCGATTCCCTTGTTGCCGAACAGGTCCTTGAGCGCGTTGTCGGGCTGGGCACCTTCGTGACGCAGCCGAAACTGGACCTGCAGGTCAAACTGACCTCCTACAGCGAGGAGATGCAGCGCCGCGGCATGGTCCCCGATGCCCGGGTCCTCAGCTTCGAGCAGATTGGGGCGGCGCCGCTGGTGGCCAGGGAGCTGCAGATCGAGGAGGGGCAGCCGGTGGTCCGGTTCCGGCGCCTGCTGCTGGCGGACGGGGACCCGATGAGCGTGGACGAGAACTTCATCCCGGCCAGCCGCGTACCGGGAATCCTCGACGATCCGCCGCCGTCATCGCTGTACCAGGTACTGAGCGAGCGGTACGGCCTGGTCATGGAGTGGGGTGAAGACACCATCGAGGCGACGGCGGCGCAGCCGTCCATTGCCCGGCTGCTCAACGTGGACATAGGGTCTCCGCTGCTGAAGATCCAGCGGCATGCCTATGTTTCGCGCGCCATGGTGGACTTTTCCATTTCCTACTACCGTGCGGACCGGTACAAGTTGTGGGTGCCGCTGCAGCGGCCTGGAGGCCGCTCACCGCGCTCCTACAACATGAAGCGGTACTGAAGGGCGGTTCCGGCCGGGCCGCGCTTTACGGGCGTGCAGGGCCGGGCATGCCGGACATGCGAAGGCCCCGGACGTGATGTCCGGGGCCTTCGGTTCAAAACCGGCCGCCAGGTGCCGGCCGGCAGGGGATGTTAGTGGCCGACGCTGCGCGCGCCTGCCGGTTCCGCCGGAGCTTCCTCGACCGCCGGGTGCCCGTGCGCGTGCGCGGCCTCGAGCTCAGCCGGGCTGACCGGAGCAACCCGGTCCTCGAAGAACATCCGGGAAAGGCGTCCGCGCAGCTTCTCCGTGCGGCTGATGCGCCCGTTGGCATCCGGCTGGGCCGGCAGGACCTCGGGGGACTCGAAGTTGACGAGCCGGTACTGCTTGTAGTCGTCAAGCGGTTCGTGCACCTCGATGAACTCGCCGTGCGGCAGCCGCACGATGCGTCCGGTCTCGCGGCCGTGCAGGGCGATCTCGCGGTCCTTGCGCTGCAGCGCCAGGCAGACGCGCTTGGCCACGATGTAGCCGACGATGGGGCCCAGGAAGAACAGCGCGCGCAGCCAGTAGGTCACGTCGTTGAGCGAGACGTGGAAGTGGGTTGCGATCAGGTCGGAGCTGGCCGCGGCCCACATGACGCTGTACCAGATGAAGCCGGCGACGCCTACGCCGGTGCGCGTGGGCGCATTGCGCG
This sequence comes from Arthrobacter sp. GCM10027362, assembly GCF_042679445.1. Lineage (NCBI taxonomy): Bacteria > Bacillati > Actinomycetota > Actinomycetes > Micrococcales > Micrococcaceae > Arthrobacter > Arthrobacter sp. GCM10027362. The sequence continues at coordinate 24,860 of NZ_JBHTML010000026.1, read as the reverse complement.
GCCGGTCCAGCAGGTGGTGTTCGCGGTCGTCCCGGGTAACCCAGCGCTCGATCCACGGCCAGGCGAACAGCAGCGCGAACAGGATACCGGCCGGAATCAGGGCCGGAACCAGCACGTTGAGGCTCAGCGTGTGGCCGAAGATCACGTATTCGAAGGGGAAGGTCCCGATCACGCCGGGCATCAGGCGCAGCGCCCCGTCCACGAAACCGATGTACCAGTCGGGCTGGGTGCCCGCGGAGACGGGGGAGGGGTCGTACGGGCCGTAGTTCCAGATCGGGTTGATGGTGAACGCCGCGGCGATCAGCGCGATGACACCGAACACGATGAAGAAGAATCCGCCGGCCTTCGCTGCGTACACCGGGCCCACCGGGTAGCCCACCACATTGGTCTCGGTGCGTCCCGGGCCCGGGTACTGGGTGTGCTTGTGCACGATCAGCATGAACATGTGGATCGCGATCATCAGCAGGATCGCGGCCGGAACCAGCAGGATGTGCAGCACGTACAGGCGGCCGACGATGTCGGTACCCGGGAACTCTCCGCCAAACAGGAAGAACGAGATGTAGGTGCCGACCAGCGGGATGGACTTGATCACGCCGTCGATAATGCGCAGGCCGTTGCCGGAGAGCAGGTCGTCAGGCAGCGAGTAGCCGGTGAAGCCGGCGGCCAGGCCCAGGATCAGCAGTACGCCGCCGACCACCCAGTTGAGTTCGCGGGGGCGGCGGAAGGCTCCCGTGAAGAACACACGCAGCATATGCACGGACATGGCGGCGATGAACAGCAACGCGGCCCAGTGGTGCACCTGGCGCATGAACAGGCCGCCGCGGATGTCGAAGGAGATATCGAGCGTGGACGAGTAGGCCACGGACATCTCCACGCCCTTGAGCGGAACGTAGGAACCGTCGTAGTGCGTCTCCGCCATCGACGGATCGAAGAAGAAGGTCAGGAAGGTGCCCGAGAGCAGCAGGACGATGAAGGAGTACAGCGCCACTTCGCCAAACATGAAGGACCAGTGGTCCGGGAAGATCTTCCGGCCCAGTTCCTTGACCATCGCCGAGCCGCCCGTGCGGGAGTCAACGAAGTTGGCAATGCGTCCTACGCTTGTCTTCGGTACGTAGTTTTCAGAGGTTGATGCCGTGCTCATGGCTTAGCCACGCTCCCAGAAGCTCGGGCCGACAGGTGAGTGGAAATCGCTCTGGGCAACCAGGTAGCCTTCGCTGTCCACGGTGATCGGCAGCTGCGGCAGCGGGTGGGCGGCCGGGCCGAAGATGACCTTGCATTCCTGGGTCAGGTCGAAGGTGGACTGGTGGCAGGGGCAGAGCAGATGGTGCGTCTGCTGCTCGTACAGGGCGACAGGGCAGCCGACGTGCGTGCAGATCTTGGAGTAGGCAACGATGCCGTTGTAGTTCCAGTTCTCGCGTCCGGGGGAGACGTGCAGGTCCGCCGGGTTCAGGCGCATGAGCAGGACAACGGACTTGGCCTTCTCGTTCAGCTTGCCTTCGTGCAGCTCGTTCAGGCCCTCGGGGATGACATGGAAGGCGGAGCCGATGGTCACGTCCGAAGCCTTGATCGGCGTACCCTCGGGGTCGCGGGTCAGGCGGACACCCTTGTCCCACATGGTGTGGCGCAGGATGTCGGGGTTGATGTTCTTGGACAGATCGCGGAAGATCCCGATGGCCGGCAGGATGGCCAGCACGCCGGCACCGATGAGGGTGTTGCGGATCAGCGGCCGGCGCTTGATGCCGGATTCGTCCAGGATTTCGCCGATCATCTTCTCGGCGACCCGGCGATCCTCTTCCGGGCGGATTTCGTGGCGCTCTTCGGCGACCTCGTGGTCCGGCATCAGGGTCTTCGCCCAGTGGACGATGCCGACGCCGATGCCGAGCATGGCAAAGGCGGTACCCAGGCCGAGCATCAGGTTCTGCAGTCGCAGCGTGGAAATCGCGGTGGTTTCATCCAAACGGATGGCAAAGTACCCGACGAAGAAAAGCAGGGTGCCGATCGCGGAGATTGCGAAGAGAATCGCAACCTGCCGCTCGGCCCGCTTTTCGGCCCGGGGATCCTTGTCGGCAAGGCGCGGGCGGTGCGGAGGCAGTCCAGGATCCTGAAACTTCTCCACTTGGCCCTGGCCAGCCGTAGCAACGGTGCCCGAGGTGTTCGGGTCGCCGTGACTATGGTCGCCCATGATCCCTCTCATCCTTCTCTATGTGACTCTAAAAAAGTGCGTATGTGCTGTTTCATTGGTTTCCCGGCGGCCCGGTGCGGGCCGCCGGGAAGACGACGTTAGGAAGACCGCTGGGTCAGCCAGATCGTGAGCGCGATGATGACCCCCAGGCCCGCGGTCCACATGAACAGACCCTCGGCCACCGGCCCCAGGGAGCCAAGGGCGGCACCGCCCGGGGAGCCCTGCGCCTCGATGGTCTTCAGGAAGGTGATGATGTCCCGCTTGCCCTCGGGGGAGATGTTGGCATCGCTGAATACCGGCATGTTCTGCGGGCCTGTGACCATGGCCTCGTAGATATGCTCCCCGGTCACGCCCTCCAGCGACGGGGCAAACTTGCCGCGGGTCAGCGCACCGCCGGCGGCTGCGGCGTTGTGGCACATGGCGCAGTTGGTGCGGAACAGTTCCCCACCCTTGGCGGCGTTGCCCTGGGTGGTGTCCAGCATTTCCTCGCTGGGAATGGCCGGACCGGCGCCGAGGGAGGCAACATAGGCTGCCAGCTGATCGGTCTGTTCCTCGTTGAACTGCACGGGCTTGACCTGCGCCTGCGGGCCGGACATCTGCATCGGCATGCGTCCGGTGCCGACCTGGAAGTCGACGGCGGCTGCGCCGACACCAATCAGCGAAGGCCCTGCCTGGTTCCCGTGGGCGCCCTTCGGGGCACCGACGGCGCCGAGCCCGTGGCACGTGGCGCAGTTAGCGACGAAGAGCTTCTCGCCCTCTTCAATGTCCTTCGCGCTGTACGTGGTGGTCTGCGCCTTGGCCTCGTTGACGCTGCCCGCCACTGCATAGAGGCCGCCGGTAACCAGCAGTCCCAAGAGCAGCAGGGCAATGGCCGCCAGCGGGTGTCGTCGCCTTTGGGAAAGTGCCTTCACTGTAGTGGTTCCTTACTTTGTGGTGCGTGTGCGTCGAATGCAGCTTCCTGAAATTCTTCCCCTTGTAGAAGAAGAGTCAAATCGGGCTTACTTCAGGAAGTAGATGATGATGAAGAGGGCGATCCAGACTACGTCCACAAAGTGCCAGTAGTAGGAGGTCACGATCGCAGAGGTCGCCTCGAAGTGCCCGAACTTCTTGGCGACGTAGGCCCGGCCGATGATCAGCAGGAACGCGATCAGGCCGCCGGTCACGTGCAGGCCGTGAAAGCCGGTGGTGATGTAGAAGGCGGAACCGTAGGCGTTCGAGGCCAGCGTCACGCCCTCGGAGACGAGGTGCGTGTACTCGTAGGCCTGCACGGACACGAAGATGGCACCAAGCAGGAAGGTCAGCAGGAACCACTCGACCATGCCCCAGCGCGCGAGGTTGAACACCCCGCCGGTGCGGTGCGGCTGGAGGCGCTCGGCGGCAAAGACGCCGAACTGGCAGGTGAAGGAGCTGGACACCAGGACGATCGTGTTGATCAGGGCGAACGGGACGTCAAGCTTGGCGGACTCGGCGGCCCAGAGCTCGCCCGAAGTGGCCCGTAGGGTGAAATACATTGCGAAAAGGCCGGCGAAGAACATCAACTCGCTGGACAGCCACACGACGGTTCCTACGGAAACCAGATTCGGGCGGTTCAGGATTGGATGCGCCGGGGTGCTGGGGGCATGGGTTGCAGTTGTCACAAGGCCATTATGTCTGTATTTGATCCTTGTTCACCAATGTAGCGGAACGCTCGGCGAGCCGTGAAGGTTCCCGAACCGCGTGAATCCGCGGCAATCGGAAGAAATTAATATTCGGCGTCGTTCTACGATTTGTAGATAATCTAGTACGGTGACCATCGAAACTGACTCTCGCAGCACTCCCACTTGGCCCGTTCTGATCTCCGCCTTGATCGCGGGCGAGGACCTGACCGCCGAGCAGACGCACTGGGCGATGAACACCATCATGGCCGGCGACGCCACCGATTCGCAGATCGCCGGTTTCCTCGTTGCGTTGCGGGCCAAGGGCGAAACCGTGGAGGAACTGACCGGCCTGGTCGAGGCGATGGTCGAGAACGCCCGGCCCATCGAGATTCCCGGCGAGAAGCTGGATATTGTCGGCACCGGCGGGGACCGTCACAACACGGTGAACATTTCGTCGATGGCAGCCCTGGTATGTGCCGGGGCCGGCGCGCGCATCGTTAAGCACGGCAACCGCGCCGCATCGTCGTCATCCGGTTCGGCCGACGTCATCGAGGCGCTCGGCGTCCGGTTGGACCTGCCGGTGGACCGGGTGGCCCGGACTGCAGTGGAGGCAGGCATCACCTTCTGCTTCGCCCAAGTCTTCCACCCGTCGTTCCGTTTTACTGCGGTTCCGCGGCGCGACCTCGGGGTTGCCACCGTCTTCAATTTCATGGGGCCCCTGACCAATCCGGCGCATCCCACTGCCGCCGCCATCGGCGTCGCCGACGCCCGGCTGGCCCCGCTCGTTGCCGGCGTGCTGGCGGTGCGCGGCATCCGCGCCCTGGTCTTCCGGGGCGGGGACGGGCTGGATGAACTCAGCACCACCGGTCCTTCCGCCGTCTGGGAGGTCCGCGAGGGCAAGGTGACCGAGACCAAGCTGGACCCGCTCGACCTGGGCATCCCGAGGGCAACCCTGGAGGACCTGCGCGGCGGCGATGCCAAGGCTAACGCCGAGGTGGTGCGCCGGGTGCTGGCCGGCGAGAAGGGCCCGGTCCGGGACGCCGTCGTGCTCAATGCCGCCGCCGCACTCGTGGCCTTGGATCCGGAGGCCGAGGGCACGCTCGAGGACCGGTTGGCCGCCGCGCTGCGCCGGGCCACCGACTCCATCGACACCGGAGCGGCCGCCGCCGCGCTGGACCGCTGGGTCGCCGCAACCCAGTAGCGCGGCTGCTGCAGCATTAAAACGGGGCGGGCCCGGAGGATGTCCTCCGGGCCCGCCCCGTGCTGCCGGCGGCGCCGGTCAGTGTTCGAAGCCAAGCGAGAAGGCCGCGTCCAGATCATGCCGGGAGTAGGCGCGGAAGGCCATGTGCGTCGTGGTCTGCCTGACACCGGGGACCTTGGAGAGCTTGTCGGCGATCACCTCGGCCAGGTCGTCATGCCGGGCCACCCGCGCTACCGCGATCAGATCCCATTCGCCGGTGACAGAGTAGACTTCCGCGATCCCGGACAGCTCCGAAATTTCTTCGGCGCATTCGGGAATCCGCGCGGCATCGGTCTTGATGAATACGAACGCTGTTACCACTGTCGCTGCCTTTCAACACTTTCCAACATTTTGTCGGGGTTACTTCGAGGTTATGGCACAGCGCCGACTCTGCGCAGTTTCGTGACGAGCGCGGCCACCAGGCGCCAACCCACCAGGAAGACGCACAACGTGATCAATGTGACTATCTGGAACGGCAGGGCCAGTCCGCCGCCGGCCGCCCCGCGCAGCAGCAGCCCGAACACCACGGCGCACAGCCAGATCACGACGCCGATGGGCCAGGCGGCCAGCGGCCGGCGCCAGGCGCGGGAGAGCAGCCAGCCGATCAGGGTCCCGGCGAGGAAAGGCGCCGCGGTCAGGAGCACCCCGGCCGGATCGAGCCCGTGCTCGTGTGTCTCGCGGCCGAGCGCGGCGAAAACCACGACGGCGGCAAGGTCGCCGATGAGCGCAGGAATGGCAAATCTTTTCACCCTCCCAGCCTAACCGCCGGGGGACCCGCCCCGAGCGAAGCGAGGGGTGGGAGGCTGTTGGGCGCTAACCGCCGGGGGTCCCGCCCCGAGCGAAGCGAGGGGTGGGAGGCTGTTGGGCGCTAACCGCCGGGGGTCCCGCCCTGAGCGAAGCGGGCAAGAGAGCGGCCACGGGTCCCCGCACGCGGAGCGTGTGTGTGGGGGGAGGCCGGGAACGGGGAGGCTGTTGGGCGCTAACCGCCGGGGGGAGGAAGGCTGGTGGGCGCTGGCCGCGCGTCGGCTTGCATGCTCGCATACAACCCTAGATATTTGTTTCGGCAGACACAAGCTTGGGAGGCTGTATTGTTCGTCCTGACCGTCGACCAGCGCAGGTCGCGTTCGCGCGAGGACCTGGTTGAATCCGCCATGGCGGCATTGAACCGGGACCCGCGCCGGCCGCTGCGGCTCGCCTTCGACCGGACCGCCGGGGACGAGATGCAGGGAGTGACGGACAGCGCGGCCATAGCGTCAGGCATCGCCCTCGAACTGGCCTCCGGCGGGCAGTGGAGCGTGGGCATCGGCATCGGCGGCATCAGGGAGCCGCTGCCTGCCAACACACGCGCCGGTGCCGGCGAGGCGTTCGAGCGGGCCCGGGCGGCGGTGACGGCAGCGAAGGCAGCCCCGGGGAACATTGCCGTATCCGGCGCCAGCCCGCTGGCGGGGCAGGCGGAGGCGGTGCTGCAACTGGTCTCCTCGGTGGCACGCAAACGCAGCAAACTGTCGGCAGAAGCGGGTTTACTGGTTGACGAGGGGCTGACCCAGCGGGAAGTTGCTGACCGTCTGGGCATCAGCCAGCAGGCGGTCTCAAGCCGGCTGCACAGCGGACTGTGGCATGAATGCCAACGTGCGGCCGAGGTCGCTACATCCCTGTTGGAAGGAGCGGATACGTGAGTCTGGCCGCCGTTGTTCTGCTCTGCGCCGCCGCGGCCGTGGCCGCGCCCATGTACTTCCACCGGTTCCAAGGCTCCGGACACCGCTATTTGTATGCGGCCAGCACCGTTTCGCTCCTCCTGCTCGGGGGCGCCGGGCTGGCCGGGAGCCTGGGCGAAGGCGGCCTGGGTGCAGGAGTCTATGCCTATGCTGTCGCGGCGGCGGCCATCGGCGGCGGTCCGCCCACGGTGACCATCCTCCGGCTGTCCTTCAACGCCTCCCACCCGGAGAATTCGGCCGATCCGGAAGATGCCCCGGTGCTGCGCGGCGGGGCATGGATCGGGGTGCTGGAGCGCACCTCCATCGCTGCCACGCTGCTGGCAGGCTGGCCCGAGGGCCTCGCCGTCGTCCTTGCGGTCAAGGGCCTGGGCAGGTACAACGAGCTCGGCCAGGCCGGGGCGGCCGAACGGTTCATTCTGGGCACCTTCGCCAGCGTGCTCTGGGCAGCTGCAGCCACCGGCATCGCCGTGCTGGTCCGCTGAGCTCCCGGGCTCCCCGCGGGCATACGATGGACGGGTGCCTCCGATCTCCCGCCGCAGCGTGCTCAGGGCCGGGCTCGCGGCCGCCGGGTCCGCCCTGCTGCTGGCAGGCTGCCGCGACGGCAGTACGCGGGACGCCTTCAGCACCGTGGGCACACTGGACTTCGCCAATCCGCTGCGGGTACCGCCGCTGGCGCCCCCACATCGGGCTGCCGACGGCGCCACGGTCTTCGAGCTCGCCACGGCCGAGGGCTCCACGCAGTTCCTGCCGGACAAATCCACGCCGACCTGGGGCTTCAACGGCAGTTACCTCGGCCCAACCCTCCGGGCGGCCCGCGGCGAAAAGGTGCGCATCGCCGTCGTCAACCGGCTGCCGGAGACCACCTCTGTGCACTGGCACGGTATGCACCTGCCCGCCGCGATGGACGGCGGCCCGCACCAGCCGGTAGCCCCGGGGCAGACCTGGACGCCGGAATGGACGCTGGACCAGCCGGCGGCGACCCTCTGGTACCACCCGCATCCGCATGGGGCGACCGAGCAGCAGGTCAACCGCGGGCTGGCGGGGATGTTCCTGGTCGAGGATCCGGACGGATCCCCGGCCGGGCTGCCGCGTGCCTACGGTCGGGACGATATACCCGTCATTGTCCAGGACCGCAATTTCGCGGAGGACGGTTCCTTCGCCGCGGGGCCGCGCGCCCTCACCGGACTGACCGGGAACACCGTCCTGGTCAACGGCACCTGGAACCCCCACCTGGCGGTTTCCACGGAAGCAGTCCGGCTGCGCCTGCTCAATGCCTCCAGCGCCCGAACCTACAATTTCGGGTTCGACGACGACCGCACGTTCGCGGTGGTCGCTTCCGACGGCGGCCTGCTGGCTTCGCCGGTGTCCGCCCGGCGCGTGCTGCTTTCGCCGGGGGAGCGGGCGGAAGTGGTCGTGCGGTTCGCACCCGGTGAAAGGGCCGAGCTGCGTTCCTTTCCACAGGAACTGGGCATGACGACGGCGCTGGACAACGGCGCGGGCGGCAACGATCAGCTGTCCGTCCTGCAGTTCCGTGCCGCGGCGAGGCTGGCCCCGTCGGCGCAGCTGCCGGCGGCGCTTTCGCGCCTGGGTGCGCCCGATTTGGCCAAGATCGCCGCCAGCCGCAGCTTTGTCCTCAACGGCCGGCACATCAACGGCCGGCAAATGGACCACAACCGCATAGACACAGTGGTCGGTGCCGGCACCACGGAGATCTGGACCGTCTCCAACACCCACAACCAGCCGCACAACTTCCACATCCACGACGTGCGCTTCCGGATCCTGGACGTCGACGGTGCCGCCCCGCCGCCGGAACTGGCGGGCCTCAAGGACACAGTCTTCCTGCCGGTGCGCACCACGGCACGGCTGGCGGTTCCGTTCGGCCGTTACGCGGACGCGGCCACGCCGTATATGTACCACTGCCATTTGCTGTGGCACGAGGATGAAGGGATGATGGGGCAGTTTACGGTGGTCCCGCCCGGCCGGGCCGGCGGCGTCCCGGCCGCCGGAACCGCGCACGGGCACTAAAGCCTCCCGAGTCATTCCGCCGGCATTGTGGCCGGTATCCGGCTGTGGCATAAAGGGGTCATGGAACCCGTCGACCAGATCCAACTGGAAACCAGCATCAGCGTCCCGGTGGAGCGGGTGTGGACCGCCTTCGCCCACGAGCGGGGCCAGTGGTGGCCGGAGCTGGACTTCTGGCCCGTGATCGGCTCGCTCCTGCGCGAACAATGGGAGGTGGACGGCGTCCAGTACGCCGCGGTGGGAACTGTCAAGGACGTGATCAGCGGCCGCCGGCTGGTGTTCGCCTGGTCCGAGCCGGACTGGGAAGGGGCCACTACCGTCCGCTGGGAATTCGAGGCGGCCGGCTCCGGAACCCGGGTGCTGCTGACCGAATCCGGCTTCAGCGCGCTCTCCCGCGGCCAGGAACTCGCGGCGGACCACCGCGAGGCCTGGCCGTACCACCTCTCCGACTTGAAGCAGCATGCGGAGCGCGGGACACCGTCCGCATAAGGCAGGAGCTCAGCTGCCCGCTGCCTTGACCCGGCTCCCCGCCTGCCCGCCGGCGAGCCGGTTCAACGCCAGCGCGCCGACCAGCAGGCCGAAGTCGCGCAGGGCCACGTCGTAGAAACCGGGTACCAGCAGGAGGTTGGTGATGATGCCCGCGAGCCAGAGCGCGACGACGAGCGAACCGAGCCGCGGCTTCCAGGCCACCAGCAGCCCGGCGAGAACCTCCACCACACCCACGCCGTACATGAACGTCTGGGCCGGCACCGGGACGACCTGGGTGGCAACCGGTGCCAGATAGTGCGGCCAGTCCGTGAGGATGTTGACGAACTTGTCCAGGCCGAAGAGGATCGGCGCGACAGTGTAGAGAGTGCGCAGGAGCAGGAATGCCTGGCGGGAGGGGTTCCCCCGGAGGGAAGCAGCCGGCAAGCGCAATTGTTGAGTGGCCATGGCCCTATCCTTTCTAAAAGCAGGTACTATTGATTTTAGAAAGCGGCCTCTCTTTCGTCAATGAAAATTGTTTTTAGACGAGGACACGATGAAAAGCCCGAGGATCCCGGACCGGCTCGCGGCCGTGGCGGCACTGCATGACCCTTCCCGGCGGGAGGTGTACGACTACGTGCTGCGGGCGCCGGAACCCGTGAGCCGGGACGACGTCGCCGGCGCACTGGGCATGGTTCGCGGAACCGCGGCCTTCCACCTGGACCGGCTGGCCCGGGAGGGCCTGCTCACCGTCAGCTACCGGCGCCCGGGCGGGCGGACCGGCCCCGGTTCCGGGCGCCCGGCCAAGCTGTATGCACCCGCCGTGGCCGAATTGTCCGTGAGCCTGCCGGAGCGCCACTATGACCTGGCCGCCGACATCCTGGCGGCTGCGGTGGACCAAGCAATGCTTACGGGCAGGCCGGTAGGGGACTGCCTGCAGCAGGCCGCCACGGCGGCGGGGGACGCCGCGGGGAACGGCGCGGCGACACTGGAGGAGGTCCTCGTCCGGCACGGCTTCGAACCGCACCGCGAAGCGGACGGCTCCATCACCCTGGCCAACTGCCCCTTCCACAAGCTGGCGCGCAACCACCAGGAAACGGTCTGCGGACTCAATTTGGGATTTCTGGCCGCTGCGGCGGGCCGGGCGGACGGTCCGCGCTTCGGTGCCGTGCCGGATCCCGCACCGGGGCGGTGCTGCGTCCGGCTGCGTCCGGAGGGCGCGGGCTGACGCACCCGGAAGATGCCGGCATGAGAGCGATGCGGTCTTCGAAATCCGGCCGGGCGGCAGCCCGGGCCGGCGTGCCCTGCGGGGGCTGCGCCGGTACTTTCACAGCGCCACGCCTGTCCCTGGCGCCTTTGTCCGGCTAGCATTGCTGGTTCCAACAAAGCAAAGGTCCCCGCATGCCACCGTCCCCGCCGTCCGGTTCCCGCTCCGCCGTCGCCGGCAGGCTGCGGGCCGCAGGCTGTGTCTTTGCCGAGGATGAGGCACGCCTGCTGATCGCCGCTGCCGGGTCGCCGGCCGAACTCGCCGGCCTGGTGGACCTGCGCGTGGCGGGCCGGCCGCTGGAGCACATCCTGGGCTGGGCGGAATTCTGCGGCCTGCGGATCTTTGTAGAGCCTGGGGTTTTCGTGCCGCGCCGCCGCACCGCCTTCCTTGTCCGCCAGGCTGCCGCCTGCGCGCGGCCGGGCGCCGTCGTCGTCGACATGTGCTGTGGTTCGGGTGCGGTCGGTGCCGCGCTGGCCGCCTCGCTGGAGGGTCTCGAACTGCATGCCGCCGACATCGATCCGGCCGCCGCACGGTGCGCACGCCGAAACCTTGCCCGGGCCGGCGGCCGGGTCTATGAGGGCGACCTCTACGGGGCACTGCCGGACATGCTGCGCGGCCGTGTGGACGTCCTCGTTGCCAATGCCCCGTATGTTCCTACCGGCGACATCGGCATGATGCCACCGGAAGCGCGGGTATACGAGCCGCATGCGGCGCTCGACGGCGGCCCGGACGGGCTGGAGATCCAGCGGCGGATAGCCGCTGGAGCCCCGTCCTGGCTGCGGCCCGGCGGCCGCCTGCTGATCGAGACCAGCAGGCGCCAGGCTCCGGAGGCGGCCGGCATGTTCCGGCGCGCCGGGCTGATTCCGCGGGTGGCCGGCTCCGATGACCTGGAGGCGACCGTCGTCGTCGGAGCCCTGCCGGTGGGTTAGGCCTCGGAAACGGCGTCACCCCTGTCTTCCCACTGCACGTCGAGGTTGTGGAAGACAGGCGGTGCGTCGCACAGGGCGGCGAATTTCGCGGCGAATTCCGAGGTTTCGGGGCGGCTGGAGTTTTCCATGGCCGATTCGTAGGAGTCGAATTCGACGATGGTGTAGTAGGTGCCGGGGCGGTCCCGGTCGGCGGTGGCGAGGATGCGGCGGAACGTGGGCGGCGTGCTTCCTTCGGTCCGCGACGGCCTTCCCAGGTTTTCAATCTCCTCGATGCGGGAGGTCTGGAATTCGATGATCTGCACAAACCCGGTCATGACTATTCCTTCGAGGCGGCGTTTGATGATGCCGATCACGGTAGACCCAAGGCCTTCGGCCACGCAATAGCCCGCCGACACCCAGCCAGGGGGTGTCCCTCGGAATAAACAGCAAGTATGCTTAGCGGTTCCGCAGCAGGAAGGAACACCATGGCCAACTACGATGACGGACACCGGGAAGTCGCCAAAATACTCAAGGACGCGGATATTGCGATCCTGACTACCGTGAACCTCCGGAACCAGCTGGTGAGCCGGCCGCTGGCTTTGCAGGCAGCGGACTTCGACGGCGAGTTGTGGTTCTTCACCCACGATCCATCGCCGAAGGCCGAGGAAATCCGGGCCCACCCGCAGGTCAATGTCTCGGTCCACGCCGGCGGCGGATACCTGTCCATCGCCGGCAGCGCGGAGATCGTGCACGACCAATCGAAAATCGACAGGCTCTGGAACCGCGCCGTGGAGCCTTGGTTCGAGAACGGCAAGGAGGACCCCGCCGTTGCCCTGATCCGGATCGACGCGGACAGCGCGGAATACTGGACGGCGGATTCGCCCAAGGCGGCCACGATATTCAAGCTTGTCAAGTCCAAGGTGACCGGCGAACGTCCCGACGTCGGCAAGAACGACGTGGTCGGGCTCTAGGCCGGCCGCTCAGCCGGCGTCGGTCATCTCCTGAGGCACGGCGATGATGTCGAGCATGGCGCCGGAACGCAGGACGGTGATCGGGAAGGGTGCGCCGATGGCATCGGCGAACAGCAGCTTCTGCAGGCTTTCGGCACTGGCGACGGGCCGGCCGCCGGCACTGAGCACCAGGTCGCCCGGCCTCAGGCCGGCGTTGTCGGCAGGGGAGTCGTCGATGACTTCGACCACGCGCAGCGCCCGCCGCTGCCCGGTGCGCAGCGCATCCGGATCGGACAGCGGTACCGGCGTGCTGACCAGCCCGAGGTAGGCCCGCCGCACGCGCCCGTCGGTCAGCAGCGCCGAAATGATGCGCCGCGTGGTGGTGTTGATCGGTACCGCCAGCCCGAGGCCGAATCCGGCCACGGCGGTGTTGATGCCGACGATCCGGCCGTGCGCATCGGCCAGGGCGCCGCCCGAACTGCCCGGGTTCAGCGCCGCATCGGTCTGGATGACGTCCTCGATCACACGCCGGTTCCGCCCCGCAGAGGTGGGAATGGAGCGTCCGAGCCCGCTGACGACGCCGGCGGTCACCGAACCGGCCAGGCCGAGGGGATTGCCGACCGCGATCACCAGCTGTCCCACCCGCAGCGTTTCGGCATTCCCCAGTGCCGCCGGCGCCGGTGTCGGCATCCTCCCCCGGAGGACGGCCAGATCCGAAAGCGGATCGGCGCCGACGATGTCGATTTCCATCCGGGTGCCGTCGGCGAAGGCCGCGCGGCCGGCGGTGGCGCCGTCGACCACATGCGCATTGGTTAGCAGGTACCCGTCCTCGGTGAAGACCACGGCGGAGCCGCCGCCGACCCGCACCTGGCCGTTGCGGCGCGTGGCGGCCATTTCAATGGCAGCCACATGGGGGGTGACGGTTTCGGCGACCCGGATCACCGTCTGTGAGTAGGCATCCAGCGGGTCTTCGGAATCCCGCGGAAAGGCGGCCTGCGCGCCGGGTAGGACATCCACCGCACACCTCCTGGACTGGGCGGTTGTCTATGTACAACCGGGCGGCGTGCACTGCTAATCCGGCACCGGCTACGCCGTGAGTGAACCTCGGCGGCGCTGCCACCTTCCGTCCGGCGGACAGCGGGCAGATAATCGGGGGACAACACCCCGGCCAATACTGGAAGGACGCCCCAAATGTCGGTTTACTCCCTTGGAATCTGGTTGGTGAAGCCCGGTCACGAAGATGACTTCGTGAAGGCCTGGCAGGAACTGGCCCGGCGGACCGAGGAGGCATTCCCCGGCCGCAAGGCCGTGCTGATGCACGATCGCGATGTTCACAACCGGTTCATCAGTACCGGGCCCTGGGAATCGGTCGAACAGATCGAGCAGTGGCGGGCCTCGCAGGCCTTCACCGAGACTCTTGCGCCAATCAAGGACATGATCGAACGCTTCGAGCCGCACACGTTGGACGAGGCGGTGGTGCTCGGCGGGGGGTTCGGCGGTTAATACGGGACGGGCCCCGGCAGCCGCCGTCAGTCCGGCTACTCCTGGCCGAGCTGTCCTGCGGCGCGGCAGATCACGGCTTCAAGCTGATCCACGACTTCCGTGCGGGAGCGTCCGGCCGCGATGATGTGGAAGTCCTTGAATTCCCCAAGGGCCCGGTACCCGGTATCGAAGGCCCGCAGGAATTCCAGGGATTCCACGTCCGCTCCGCGGTCCCGGACCCGCCGGAAGGCCTGTTCCGGGGAAATCGCGAAGAACACCACGAGATCCGGCTTCGGGAACAGGGCATGGAGGACGCCGGCCAGCCCGCGTCCACGCAGTCCGCGGCTCTTGCGCAGGGCCAGCTGGCAGTAGAACGAACGGTCCAGGATGACCGGAGCATCCCGCCCCTTCCACGGCAGGCATGCCCTGAGCATCGCGGCGGCGCGGACCAAGGTCTCGACCAGGTCCAGGCCCTTCACGCCCAGGATGCGCCCTGTGCTGGTGCCGAACCGGCGGGCCCAGTTGTCCAGGGTCTTCCGCCCGCCGGGCACGCCGCAGACCACCGCCCGTTTGCCGCGGCTTTCCAGCCTGCGGTGCAGGTCATCCGCGGCCGTAGACTTGCCGGCGCCGTCGATCCCCGCCAGTGCGACACGGATGCTCCTTTTCCGGCGCTGTCCAGGCATCCCGTCCCTTCCCGGTTCCGGCATTGACTCCTCCAGTTTCCCATCCACCCAGGCAGGGTGCGGACCCTACCGCGGCGCCGCCGGATCCGCCTGTCCCGGTGAACTGGTTGCGGGCCGCACGATCCCCGGCAGGCGTCTCCACCAGCGGCGCGCCGCTCCCATCAAGTACATGGACAGCGCCCAGTACGCCGCCCCCGCGGCCAGCGATGCGGCCACCGCGAGCGCGGGGCTGACCGGGGCAAGCCCGGGGTAGACCAGCCAATGCGTCAGGTAGGCGTACAGTGACGAGCCGGCCAGCAGTCCCAGGAGGTGGTGCAGGCCTGCGGGCACCGGAACGGCGGGCAGCCATATGAGCAGGAGGATTCCCGCGAGGATGGTCGCGTCCCGGTGCGGATCACCGAAGAAGCCCGGGACGGTCAGGGCCGCGATGACCGACAGGGCGCACCGCTGGGACAGCTTGCGTGCCCGTGCGACCGCCCAGCCCAGGGCGAAGAGCCACAGCACCGGCGCAGGGTTCGGCACCGGAAGGTCCACCACCTCGAAGCGGCTCAGCAGTCCGGCGGCGGTCAGGACGAGGGGGAAGGCGAGCGGAAAACGCCGCTCGGCACGGTCCGCCCACGGAACGGCGAGCAGGGCCGCCATCGCGACGAGCACGTAGACGAGCACCTCGACGAACCAGAAGTCCCACTGCGTCGTCCACGTCTCCGGCCCCAGGAAGGCATTGAGCAGCACGATGTTGGCCAGGCTGTATCTGTCCGTGAGCAGGTAGGCCGTGGCGATGAAGGCCACGCTGGGCACGATTATTCTTCCAAGGCTGCGCAGCTGGCGCCGCAGGCGGGGGAGCCGTTCCCCGCCGAGCTGGAAACGCGCGAAGTTGTACCCGGCCACCGCCATCAGCACATGCGCCATGCCCGGCCAGTGGAAGAGGTGCGCATGCGTGCCGATGATGAAGACGATCGCCACGGCCCTGAGCACGATGCTGGTCTCCAGCATGGAAAAGAACCGCCCTGCGCGCCGGCTGGCCCGCTGACGGGCCAGCTCACGCACGGGCCTAAGGTGCCAGTCCGGTGGAAGGCTGCCGAGGGCCTTTTCCAGCCGGACGGAGGTTGCAACGTAGGACAGCGAGTCCCCGCCCAGCGAGACGAACGTGTCCTCGTCCCCGACGTCGGCATGCTCGAGCTGCTCGGCGAAGATCTCCCGGACATCACCGGGTCCTTCCGCCGGGGTATTCCGGGGCGCCGCCGGCTCCGGTTGCGGTGCGGCAAGGGCGAGGATGGCGGGGTAGTCGGGCTTGCCGTTGGCCAGGCGGGGGAGGCGTTCGACGGCGTATACCTCCAGGGCCGCCCGGGGCAGCCCCAGGTCCTGGGCGAGCAGCTTGCCCAGCAGGCGCGCGTCGTGGTCCCCCTCGACGGCGACGACGAGGCCTTGGTCCGACCCGGCACTGGCCCCCGGCACGCCAAGCTCGGCGAGGATCCGCTCGACCTGCCCGAGGTCGATGCGCAGACCGGCGATCTTGACGAACCGGCTGCGCCGCCCCACCACCTCGTACAGGCCGTTGGGGTGCCGGCGGGCGAGGTCCCCGGTGCGCAGCTCCTCGATGGTACGGCCGGCCGCAAGGTCATCGGGGCTCCCGGCGTAGCCGAGCATAACGTTCGGGCCCGAATAGATGAGTTCGCCGTCGTCGAGCCCGGGCACCGGATCGATGCGGAAAGCGCCGCCGGGCACCGGGATCCCGATGACCCCCGGATGGGCCGCGGCCAGCTGCGGAGGCAGGTAGGCCATCCGGGCCGTAGCCTCGGTCTGGCCGTACATCACGAAGAGGTCCCAGCCGCGCCGGCGGCCCAGCTCGGCATAGCGGCGCACCGTGTCGGGGCCGAGCCGGCCGCCGGCCTGCGTCAGGTAACGCAGGTTCGGCAACTCCATCCCGGCAAACCCGGCCCTGTCGAGGAGCTCGAAGGTGTACGGCACGGCCGCGAACGTTGTCGCACCGCGGCTGCGGAACAGGTCCCAGAAGCACGGGTCGACGACGGACAGGTCGGTGAGCACCAGGCCCGCTCCGCGCAGCAGGTGGCTGTTGATCACCGACAGTCCGTAGCAGTAGTGCATCGGCAGCGTCGTCGCGGCGCGATCGCCGGCTCCGATGCCCAGGTACTCGGCAATGGCCTCGGCGTTGGACTGCAGGTTCTCCTGCGAGAGCCGCACCAGCTTGGGAGAACCGGTCGAGCCGGACGTACTCAGCAGAAGCGCCAGTTCGGGGTGCAGTTCGTGGCGCGTGCCGTGCCGCCGTTCCTCCAGCACCGGTTCCCCGCCGCCCGACCGCATAATGAGGTCGGGGTCGTAAGCCGCCACCAGCCGCTCCAGTGCCGCCGGTTTGTCCGCCGGAACGAGGATGAGCGGGTGGCCGCCGGCCAGGGCTGCCAGGTAGGCGACAAGCGAGTCCAGGTCGTTGGCGGCCGCAAGCGCCAGGAGGCGCCGGACCGGGCCCAGCCTGCCGGCGACGGCGGCGACGCGAGCGGCCAGCTCCCGGTAGGTCAGCATTCGGTCGGCCGTGAGGATGGCGGGGTTGTCGCCGTAACTGGCAAGATCCGCGACGAAGGATACCTGCAAGGGGTCTAGCTGGATGGTCACTGTGGAAGGATAGAAGGAAAGGCTTACCTAAGTCCAAAAGTATTAAGCGGGGTTTCCCGCTGCCCGCAGCGGGCCGTCCGGCTCGTCCGATGCCTCCCGCGGACAATCGTTCCGGTCCTACTTGAAGTCTGGGGCGCCTGCCCATAGCGTGTCCCTAGGCGGCGGGAACGGTGTGCACATTCGGGGACACGCGAAGCAGGCCACGGAGGAACAACAGCATGGCAACCGGCATCGTTAAATGGTTCAACGCCGAAAAGGGCTTCGGTTTCATCGCACCCGACGACGGAGGACCCGACGTGTTCGCCCACTTCTCGGCCATCGTCGGCGGCGGCTACAAGTCGCTGGAAGAAAGCCAGCGGGTCGAGTTCGAAATCGTCCAGGGCCAGAAGGGCCCACAGGCTGCGAACATCCGGCCCCTGTAGGACCTCCAGGGGTTCTCCCCGGACCTGCCGGAGAGCGGCGGCGCCGCGGATGGGGCGGAGCCGGTCTTGACCGGGGTGGGGCGGTAGTGCTCCCTGCAGGCCCGCCCCGGCCGGGATCCGAAGCCGGGAGAGATCCCGGCAGCCCGGGCGTCCTCGGGTTGTGTCCAGCTTTCGGTCTCGCGGCATGCTGTTCCGCGGAGCAGGGCGGCGGTGCTGCATTTAGCCGGCCGGCGTCCTTCCCGTCCGTGGACGGCGGGAATACTATGCTCTCGTGTCGCAAGGAACCAGCCTCGCTGATGCGGCTGCTCCGGCACTGACGCCGGTCTCCCGTCCGTCGTGCGGTCAGCGCCGGTCCACGCCGGACGCCGTGCATTGGGAGTCCTGAAATCCCCGGTCCCACAAAGGTCCGGAACCTGCCAGTCCAACCACAGGAGTTAGAGCCATGAGTGATTTGCTGAGATGGTCACCGTTCGAGCGCCGTTCGCCCTTTGAACTGATGGAACCGTTCCGCCGCCTGTTCGAAGGCGAATCGGAGAAATCCATGATCCGGGTCGAGGAGGAGGTCAAGGACGATGTCCTGACCGTGCGCGCCGAGCTGCCAGGCATCGATCCGGAGAAGGACGTGGATGTTTCGGTCTCCGAGGGGCAACTGCACATCCGCGCCGAACGGCGTGAGAAGACCGAGCAGAAGGACAAGGGCAGCTACCGCTCGGAGTTCCGCTACGGTTCCTTCTTCCGCAGCGTGCCCCTTCCCAAGGGGGTCAAGGACGAGGACATCAAGGCCACGTACAAGGACGGGGTCCTCGAGGTCACGGCGCCCGTCCCGCAGGCTGCCGTCGAAACCTCGCCGCAGAAGATCCAGATCACCCGCGGCTGATTTCCGTTTTTCCGTCGGGTCCGGTCCCGCCTATGTCCGTCCGCCGCGGCTTGGCGGGCCGGGCCCTTGCCTGTTCGGTTCGACGTCATGGCTCCCGCATGGGCAACAGCGGCTGAGACCGGGCACGCACCCCGGCAAGACGCCGCGCTCCGGCCGGCACCGGCGCCGGCCGGAGCCGGCCCAAGGGCCATCGTCCCGTTCCGACTGCCTCCGGCATCGATCCCGCCGGCATACTGGAGCGTTGCCCTGCCGGGGAAGGGCAAGGAGGTCCTTGTCCATCCACGGTGGCATTGACGCTGTCAGCTCATTCCTCTGCCTGCTCAAAGTTCGAACGGCCCGGATCCTTGCTTTTGCGGCCTCCCTGGCTTCAGGATCGTTCAGGCCCTCGGCTTGTTCCCGGAACCTGTCTGGGCAGACCCGGAACCTGTTGGTCCTCATCGATGACCTGGAGGGGCGGGCATGGCCGCGGCCGCCGCGAACCAGGATGTGCCAAGTCTGACCGGCCCGACTGAGGAAAACAGCGCCCAATGTTGGGCACGGCAATCCCAAGTTGGGGGATGGGCATGCCATAGCGACAAGGCAGGAAAGCATGCCGGGGCCTGACCGGCCCCCGGCAAATCCGGGAGACAGGACATCGGGAATCAGGCAGTGTGTTGTGTTCTGGCTGTGGCTGCCTGCGCGTACGGCTCTTGGACTGCCAACGGAGGCTCCTGGCCGGCGGGCAGATTCAAGCCATTGCCGCCGCAGCCACGGCATCCAACCGGCAGGCCCCACCGGGCATAGTATGGGCAGTAGGCGTACTGGTTTTCCTGACGCCCTAGCCTGATCGCACATGAATGATGGTGAGCACCTGTGACATTCCTGCTGGATCGCGGGGAAGATCCATGGGTTATTTACTGGCAGGGGGACTTTTACTACTGCCATGAACACAACGATTCGACAATCCTGGTCAACAGATCCGGGACGCTTCAGGGGATCAAGGACAATCCGGTCATCGTTTGGATGAACGGCGATGCCGCGCGCGAACTTTGGGCACCGGAGCTGCACCGGATAGACGGGCGCTGGTACATCTACTACGCCGAAGGCCCGGGAGCGGACCACCGGATGCACGTCCTGCAGGGTCAGGGGCCGGATCCGCAAGGCGCCTACCGCTACCGGGGCCGGATGAACACCGGGGACAGCTTCGCCATTGACGGCACCCCGTTTGAATGGCGGGGCCGATGGTATTTTGTCTGGTCCGGCAGCGAGAAGGGACATGCCACTCAGAAGCTGTTCATTGACCGCATGGAGACCCCCTGGCTGCTTGCAGGCAATCCGGTATGTATCTCCGCCCCGATGTTTGACTGGGAAAAGCACGGCATGCCGGCGTGGCCGGACATCAACGAAGCTCCGCAGGCGCTGCGGCACCCCACGGCCGAGAGGATGTTCATTGTCTACTCCGCCAGCCACAGCGTCACCGATGACTACTGCCTGGGCAGGCTGGACCTGACGGGCCCGGACCCGATGGATCCGGGCGCCTGGCGGAAGAATCCGTACCCGGTCTTCAGCAAGTACGTTGATGACCGCATCTACGGGCCAGGTCATGCCTCATTCGTTGACACCCCGGACGGCCGTAGCTGGATTATCTACCATTGTTCCCCGATCAGCGGCGGCGGCTGGGACAGCAGGCAGCTGCGCGCCCAGCCGTTCTACTGGCGCACCGATGGCACGCCGGACTTCGGACATCCCGGACAGAGCAGGCCGCAGATCACCCCGGACGCTGCCCCTGACGGTCCCGGTGCCCCGAAGGCTGCAGATCCTGGCGGCCAAGGAAGCGGGACCGAACCCGCCGAAGTGCACTGAGGGCGAGAGCGCCGAACCCGCGCGGGCGTCCACTGGTCTTCTCGCGCCGACGGCGACCTCGATGCTCGTGGTGCCGGCGGTGAACCGGACGGCGGTGCCTTCGACACGCGGGCCCGCGGGCCGGGCCCCGGGAAGCCTGCCAAGGCCTTGCCATCGCGGTCAGGCTGCGGGGGCGATTGCGGCGAGCGCCAGCAGCGCCGTGACCAGGCCCAGCATCTGGTCCACCGAGGCCTGCTGCGACTTGGCGAACTCGGTCGGATCGCTGATCGTGACGTTCGGGTAGTCCGCCAGCGCGGCTTCCATGCTCTCCTGGAGCCTGTCGGCTGCCACCCCCGGTGCGGCCTTGACCATGACGGCCGCGTCCATGCGGGAGGGGACGTTGCCGGCATAATCGGCCAGCGTCAGCAGGTAGCCGCTCCGACCAGCGCATCGCGCTCGAAGACTGCGGCCACCTGGTAGCTGCGCTCGCCGACTTCAGGATCAGGTCGGATTCGTTGCCGCCGTTGAGCAGGTCGGTGACCGACGCCTTGGTGGAGGAAGCCACAAGGGAGACTGCGCAGACCATGGCCAGGCCGATGGTCAGGGCCATGGCGGTAGCGGCTTCCCGCTGCGGCGCGCGCGAGATGTTGCGGGGCCAGGCTCCATCCGCCCCGAGGTGGGCTCATGGTTTTTACACGTCGCGGCGCTTGATGGCCGCCAGCGCGATGATCAGGGGAACGACGGCCCAGACCGCCATGACGAGCCCGCCCTGAAGCTGGGTGAGGGAACCGTCGGCGATCCGGGTGGCGGTCAGCTGGGCGCCGGCGTTGGAGGGCAGGTACTTCGAGATGTTGGCGAAGAGTTCGCCGGGGATCATGCTCAGGGCCATCGGAACGACCAGCAGCAGCGCGGACAGGGTCACGATGCTTCCGGCGCTGTTGCGCAACAGGGTTCCGAGCGCGAGCCCCATGAGTGCGACCAGGCTCAGGTAAAGGCCCGTGCACAGGATGCTGCCGAGCACGGCGGAATCCAGCACGAATCCCATGCCGTCGGGGCCGAGTACCGGTTGGACGGCGAAGTAGGTGGCGAACGCCGAGACGGTGCCGGCAACGTATGACACCAGGGCAATGACTGCGGCTTTGGCCAGCACGGCGGGGATCCGCCGCGGCACGGTGATCATCGTAGAGCGGATCATCCCGGTGCCGTATTCCGCGGAGATGAGCAGGATGGCCAGGGACCCCAGGACCAGCTGGCCGAAGGCCAGCCCTCCGGTAATCGTCCCGTGCAGATCCTGTTCGCCCACGGGCTGTCCCTCGCCGGCAGCCAGGGTGGCGCCCCAGGCGGCCAGCATCCCGAGGCCAGCCATGGCGGCGGCGGTGCAGGCCAGCAGGATGACCGTGGACCGGAGGCTGCGCAGCTTGATCCATTCCGAATGGAGGACGCGGCCAAAGGTGACACCGGAGCCGGCGGCGTGTACGTCTGCATGGGTGCTGCTGATTGCGGTCATGATGTTCGCTTGCCTTCCCCGGCGGGAACCGCGGAGCGGTACTCGACCTCGTTTTTGGTCAGGTCCATGTACGCCTCTTCCAGGGAGGCCTTCTGCGGGATGAGTTCATAGATCAGCACTTGGTGCGCGAGCGCCGTGCGCGCGATGCTCAGGTTGTCGAGCCCGGAAACTTCCACGAGACCGGACGGGTCGATCTCCACGCTTACGCCTTCGGCTGCCACCAGCGCGGCCAGGTCGTGCGGGCGGTCACAGCGGACATGGACGCACCGTTTCGTACCTGTCTCCAGGACGTCCTTCATGGGTGCGTCGGCGATGATTCGTCCACGGCCGATCACGATGAGGTGGTCGGCGGTCTGGGACATCTCGCTCATCAAGTGCGAGGACAGGAAGACGGTCCTGTTTTCGGCGGCCAGCCGTCGGGCCAGGTGGCGGACCCACAAGACCCCTTCCGGGTCCAGGCCGTTGATGGGCTCGTCGAGGATGACGGTCTGCGGGTCGCCCAGCAGGGCCGCCGCGATCCCGAGGCGCTGTCCCATGCCCAGGGAGAAGCCGCCGACGCGCTTCTTCGCCACGGCGCCGAGGCCGGTCATCTCGATGACGTCCCGGACCCTGCCGGCCGGGATCCCGTGGGTGGCGGCCAGGGCGAGCAGGTGGCTATAGGCACTGCGGCTGGTGTGAACGGCTTTCGCGTCCAACAGCGCCCCCACCTCGCGCAGCGGCGACCGGTGCGCGGCGTAGGGTTTGCCGTTGACGGTCACGGTGCCGCCGGTGGGGGCGTCCAGCCCCAGGACCATGCGCATGGTGGTCGATTTGCCGGCGCCATTCGGGCCGAGGAAGCCGGTAACCCGGCCGGGGTGGACGCTGAAGGAAATGCCGTCGACGGCAGTTTTGGCGCCGTAACTCTTGGTCAGGTTCCGTGCCTCAATCATGTTGCTGTCCTTTCAAATAGGTGCCGCGCCGAAAAGCCGCCGGCGTGGCATAGGTGCCGGGGCGCAGGGGAGACTCAGGGGAGGCTGCTATGGACCGGCCATGCCCTGACCTCTCCGGCATATTCATGGTCGTTCGGGGCCTGCCACCGGCGCACCGGTAAAATTGTCGGGTTTGCCGGGCGGTCCGGCCCTGATGAAGGCAGTCCCAACCAGACCCGGTAAGTGTGAAGGCGACGATGGAAACTCCGAGGCCGGCGGCGAAAGGGCCGCGTCTCTGATAGCCGGCTTCTCCGCTTCTCCCGCCGGCATAACGCGGGTCAGCAGGCGGGGCTCACGACGCCCGGACGGTGAAGGGGGCCGTGATGACGCGGCCGTCGGCGAGGCGGAACTGGCCCCACAGCCGGTACAGGCCCGGAATGTCGAAGTGGGCGTGCACGTCCAGCTCCGGACCGAACCGCTGTCCGGGAAGAGCGAACACCGGGTTGCCGGCATCGTCCTCGACGTCGGCGTGCTCATGGGCGAAGCTGCCATCCTCGCCCATGATGACCACGTGGCCGGCGGCGGCGAGATACGGCTGCAGGTCATCGAGCGGGCGTCCGGTGGCCGCGTCCACCAGCGAGAACGTCAGGTCGTTGGTTTGTCCGGCGCGGACCGCGCCATCCAGGCTGACCCGCACGCCGCCGACGACCTGCGGGTCCGTTTCCTCGGCCAGCACCGCCGGGGCCGGCGCAGTACCGCCAATATGGATCTTTTGGACGTCGTGGATGTCGCCCATGGCTCCCTGCCGGCGGAACTCGGTGTTGATCTCGTAGCTGCCGGGGGTCGGGAAGACCAGGTCGACGGCGAGCCGGCCGGGCTCGCCGGTCGGTTCGGGGTGGACGTGGGCGAAGGTGCCGAGGTCCGCCCGGGTGGCAATCAGGTGCATCCATACCTCGTGGCTACGGCCCAGGTCCTCTACTGCGGCCCCGGTTTCCGCGTCGGTGAGGCTGACCAGCACGCGCACGGGCTCGCCCGGCCGGGCCGTGGCGGGGATTTCCAGCTGGACCTTCACGCCGGCGTTCCCGCTGCCGACCGGGTCGATGTCGGCGGTCATCATGGTGCTCATGGACGGGCGCATGGGCATGCCGGTGGACTGGGCCCAGGCCAGCACGCCGTTCATGCCGCGCTGGGCGGCGTCCGAACGGCTCAGCACGGTGAAGGCCGTCCCCAGTACCAAGGCCAGCGCACCGACGCCGGCCAGGTAGGCGTATTGGCCGAGCCGGGCGCGCAGCGGCGGGTGCAGGATTTCCTGCGCGCCGGCCGGGCGGCGGAAGCCGCGCAGGCGCAGCGCGTTGGTGATGACACTGACCGAGCTCATCGCCATGGCTGCGGAGGCCAGGATGGGATCGAGCAGGATTCCGCCGGCAAAGTACAGGGCCCCGGCCGCGACCGGGATCAGCAGCGCGTTGTAGGCGAAGGCCCAGAACAGGCCCTGTTTGATCGTGGCCACGGTCCGCCGGGACAGGGCGATGGCGGACACGATGCCATGCAGGTCGCCGCCGATCAGGGTGATGTCCGAGGCGGCAATGGCGATGTCGGTGCCGGTGCCGATGGCGATGCCCAGGTCCGCCTTCGCCAGCGCCGGGGCGTCGTTGATGCCGTCGCCGACCATCGCTACGACATGTCCCTGGCGCTGAAGTGAGCTAATCCGGTCGGCCTTCTGACCCGGCATCACCTCGGCCATCACATGCTCGATGCCCACGGCGCGTGCGACGGCGGCCGCGGTGGCCTCGTTGTCCCCGGTGAGCATCCACACCTGGGCGCCCAGGGCCTTGAGCTGGGCGACCGATTCGGCCCCTTCCGGGCGGACGGTGTCCGCCACGGTGGCCAGCGCCGCGGCCGTGCCGTCGACGGCGATGAACAGGGCGGTCTGTCCGTCCGCCGTGGCGGACGCGGCGGACGCTTCGAGCGCCGCGGTGTCCACGCCGGCCGAGGCCATCATCGCCCGGTTGCCGATCACCGCCAGCCGGCCGGCGGCGGTTGCTTCGATCCCTTGCCCGGGGGACGGCGCCGAAGTGCTGTACGGCGGGCAGGTCCAGGCCGCGCTCGCGGGCGGCGGCAACGATGGCCGCGCCGGCGGGATGCT